>JAJTBH010000199.1 GCA_021287005.1 Anaerolineae bacterium | reverse complement strand
CCGCGGCCCTTATAAAACCATCGAAACCGTGCAGCTTTACGTACGCGATATGGTGGGGCAGGTTACTCGCCCCGTCAAAGAATTAAAAGATTTCCAGCGCGTAAGCTTGGAAGCCGGGGAAACTCGCCAGGTCGTCTTTCAACTGGCAGCGGTTAACCTGTCCTTTCTGGATGTAAACTTAAAACCAATCATAGAAGCGGGAGAATTTACGCTCTGGGTTGGGCCCGATTCCGCCAGCGGGTTAAGCGCCCCATTTGAGATCGTTTAATGTTTTTATGAACGGGTGTTTTTTCACTGATTAATAGTGAAAAAACACCCAAAAAATAGTCTTCTCTCCATTATGAGGAAAACGGGGGCGTTTATTAAATCCAAATTTAATAATTATTAATAAATTTTTTGAGGGCGGCTTCAGCAGCTAAAGCGCACATGGGTTATAATTCAGCTAATAAAGCGGGTTTTATTTTGTGGGGTTTAACATAACCCGAATTATAAAAATGGTTTTATCCTGTTAGAGATTAATTATCAATTTTATTGGCCGGACCGGATTTTAAATATGGATTATAAAAAACCTTCTCCCACCGACTTACGACGCACCAACCGCGCCGAAATTTTGCGCAAGATTTATTTTGAGGGCCCCATCTCACGCCTGGAGGTCAGCAAACAAATCGGCATCAGTCCCGCTACGGTCACCAACATCGTTAACGACCTGCTCGAAAAAAATATTCTGATGGAATCGGGCATCAAACGCTCCGAGGGCGGCCGCCCCAGCACGCTGCTGACCATCAACCCCGACTATGGTTATTTTCTGGGCATTGAAGTCGGTGAAACTTACATCCAGGTGGAGTTATTTGATATTCTGTTTAACTCCTGCCAGAAATCCACCGCTGCGCTCACCGAAGCCAAAATCAGCCCGCGCCAGATTGTGGCCGACATTTTACAGGGCATTCAGGAAGTGTTTAAGCACGCCAAAATCAGCGAAAAAGAAATCATCGGCGCCGGCATCGGTTTCCCCGGTCTGGTTGACCCGATCAAGGGTGTATCGGTATTCACCCCCAACTGGGGCTGGCATAACGTTTCCATCACCAGCCAACTGCGCAAACAAATTTCCATTCCCATGTATATTGACAACGGCGCCAAAGCCATGGCTATGGGTGAAATGTTGTTCGGCGCCGGGCGCGGCGTTAATAACATTGCGGTGCTGCTGGTGGGCACCGGTGTAGGCAGCGGCATCATCTCCGAACGCACCCTCTTCCGCGGGTTTGCCAATAACGCCGGCGAAATCGGGCATACCACGCTTAACATCGACGGTCCGCTCTGCCGCTGCGGCAGTCACGGCTGTGTGGAAGTCTATATCGGCGCCAACGGCATCATCAATCGTTACCGCGACTTGCAGCCCGCCGTACAACCGGCAGACCCCGACAACCAGATTGAATTCATCAAATTCCTCATCCGCGAACATGAAAAAGGCAACCCGGCCGCAGTGGCGGCCCTGGATGAAAGCATTCGCTACCTGGGTGTGGCGATTGCCAACCTGATTAACACCTTTAACCCGCAGTTACTGTTGTTGGGCGGCTGGTCGGGGCTTTTGCTGGGCGGAAAATTTCTCTCACAGATCGAAGCCGTGGTAACCCAATACGCCATGCAGCAATCCCTGGTAAAAACCACCATTCGTTTATGCCAGCTCGGCCAGGGTTCGGTCGCCAAAGGCGCCGCTTCGTTGGTGCTGGAGCACTTTTTTGAGACCGCCGGCGAAGCCGAAGCCATGGTGGTGGGCGGCAAAGCCATTGGCAAGGGCAAAAATAACCCCGCTTCCTGAAAAATTGGAAGGCAATTTTTAAAAATACTCCAAACTTAAATCAAACCTTAACCAATCCTGAATAATCGCTGCCGATAAAGATTTTAAACGGTTAAACCAACACTATTCAAATCAGGAGGTTTTTTTATGAGCAGCAGTATTTCAGGTTTGGGTTCATCCATGAATATGCAGAGCATGATGTGAATGATGGGCATGCAGCAGCGCCCCTCCCTGACCAGCGAACAGACCGAAACGGTTAACTCCATCCTCTCCAACTACGACGCCGAAAATATCAGCGAAGACGACGCCAAGGAAATTTTTGAGCAGTTTAAGGAAGCCGGCATCGGCGGCCCCGGATTAAAAGAAGCCATTGAAGCCGCCGGTTTTGACGCCGAAGAACTGCGCGAACTGGGCATGCCCGAAGAAGATAAAGGCAACATGCCTCCACCGCCGCCTTCTTTCGGTCAGGGCATGGGCACTTCAGGCAGCGCCACGGGTATTAACACCACCACCTTGCAGACCCTCGAAAGTATTCTGAGCGATTACGACCTTTCCAATTTATCCAGCGACAAACAAAATGAACTGGTCAGCCGTCTGCAAAGCAGTGGTTTGTTAAATTCGGGCAGCCTGATTAATATCTCCGCCTGATCTCGGCCGTTTTTAACGCCATTATTAAAAATTTCGGGGCTGTTCCGCACGGAACAGCCCCGTATTGTTTATCTAATAAGCACGCGCGTACTGCGGCGGCACCGGCGGTGCCTGGCGCAGCGCCTGAGCGGCATGCAGCGCCCAGGATGGATCACGCAGCCATTCACGACCCAGCAGAACCAGGTCGGCGCGTCCGTTACGAATAATTTCATCAGCCTGTGCCGGGGCGGTAATCAGCCCGACCGTAGCCGTTTTAATCTCTGCACCCTTGCGCACCGCCTCGGAAATCGGCACCTGGTAGCCCGCCCCCATCGGGATGCTGGCTTTGGGCAGGTTGCCGCCCGAAGAACAATCCACCAGGTCAACACCGGCCGTTTGCATGCGGCGCGCCAGTTCAACCGATTCCTGCACCGTCCAGCCGCCCTCGGCCCAATCCGTGCCCGAGATGCGCACCGTCAGCGGCAAACGTTCGGGCCACACCGTGCGGATGGCAGCCAGGGTTTCCAACAGGAACCGGATGCGGTTATCAAAACTGCCGCCGTAAGCGTCCGTGCGGTGGTTGGAAAGCGGCGAATAAAAACTGTGAATCAGGTAACCATGCGCGGCGTGCAGTTCGAGCCATTCAAAACCCGCCGCCAGTGCGCGCTGCGCCGCCGATTTAAACGAAGTCTGAACTTCTTTGATTTCTTCCAAGCTCAAAACGTGCGGCACGCTAAAGCCCTCATTAAAAGCCAACGCACTGGGGGCCACACCCTGCCAGCCCAAATCCTCGCCAACTGCGATCGGCCCGCCGCCCGTCCAGGGCTGTGCAGTGCTGGCTTTGCGCCCGGCATGCGCAATCTGCACACCCGGCACGGCGCCGTTGGCTTTGATCACGCGTGTCACGCGACTCAATGGTTCAATCTGCTCGTCCGACCAGAGGCCCACATCAAAGGGGGTGATGCGCCCGCGCGCCTCAACCGCGGTGGCTTCGCCAATTACCAACCCGGCCCCACCCGCGGCGCGTGCACCCAGGTGAACGACCTGCCAGTCGTTGGAAATTCCGTTTTTGTAGCTGTACATACACATCGGCGACACACCGATGCGGTTGCGCAGGGTAACATCACGGATGGTTAATGGTTCAAAAAGATGCGGCATTGTAGTTAACTCCTTTACCGTTAAAAACAGGTTTGATATTGTTGTTTAAAAGGTTTATCCAATTATATATCCAATAAAAACGAAAAGCTGACTATTTTTATTTTCTCTCTTTTCCTTATAATTAATACATGCCCCCGTTGATTTTAACCACCCGGCTATTTATCCCCACACCGCTGCCGCTGGCCGTTTCGCGCCCGCGCCTGATAACGCGGCTTAACGACGGTTTGCAGACCCGCTTAACCCTGCTTTCCGCCCCGGCCGGCTCGGGCAAAACCAGCCTGCTGGCCGAATGGTTGGGCAGCCAGCCGCCCGACCCGGTGGCCTGGCTGGCGCTGGACGAAGGTGATAGTGACCTGACCCGTTTTTTAACCTACCTGGCTGCCGCCATTCAAAAAGCGGCCGGGGAAGACTGTCTTTCCGTTTGGACGCCCCTGCTGAATCTGCCGCAGCCGCCACCCCTTGAAACGCTCATGACCGGCCTGATTAATGCCATTGGCGCGCTGCCCAATCGATTGATTCTGGTACTGGATGATTATCACCGTGTTGATTCGCCCGTTTTTGATAAAAGCCTGAGTTTTCTGCTGGAACACCAGCCGGCCAATTTGCACCTGGTGATAAGCACGCGCGAGGATCCGCACCTGCCGCTGGCACGTCTGCGCGCCCGCGGTTTATTAACCGAATTACGCGCCGCCGATTTACGCTTTTCCCCACCCGAAGCCGCCGACTTTTTCAGCCGCAAAATGCGCCTCAACCTGGCACCCGATCAAATTTCCCTGTTACAAAGCCGCACCGAAGGCTGGGCCGCCGGGCTGCAACTGGCCGCCCTCTCCATTCAGGGGCTGGACGACCCCGGCACTTTTATCCGCTCGTTCAGCGGCAGTCACCGGTATGTGCTCGATTACCTGCTCGAAGAAGTGCTTAACCGACAGACGCCGGAAGTATTACAATTTTTATATCACACCGCCATTCTGGAGCGGTTTAACGCCGCGCTGTGCGAAGCAGTGCTGCCGGAAAATTCCAACCCGGCGCGGGAAACACTGCTTTACCTGGAACAGGCCAACCTTTTTCTGGTGCCTCTCGATGAAGAACGCGGCTGGTTTCGTTATCATCACCTCTTTGCCGATTTATTACGACAGAGTTTCACCCACCATCTGACCTCCACCGGAACAGATGTTATGGCAACCCTGGCCGGTTTGCACATCCGCGCCAGCCAGTGGTTCGAAGAAAACGGTCTGGAACTGGAAGCTTTTTCGCAGGCAACGGCGGCCGCCGATATTAAACGCTGCATCCGCCTGATTAACGGCAAGGGGCTGCCTTTGCATTTTCGCGGCGGGCTCTTGCCGGTTTTAAACTGGTTAAAAACGCTGCGGGTCGAAACTTTAAACGCACACCCCGCTCTGTGGGTTACCTATGCCTCGGTGTTATCCATCAGCGGGCTGACAGTGGAAACGGAAGAAAAGTTGCAGTCCGCCGAACTTGCCCTGTCAGGCGCAGAGATGGATGAATTCAACCGCAACCTGATCGGGCATATTGCCGCCATCCGCGCCCTGCTGGCTGCCGTCTCTTATAACGCGGATGAAGTAATCAGTCAGTCACAGCGCGCTCTGCAATACCTGGCACCCGGAAACCTGGCCGTGCGCACTGCCACCGTCTGGAAAATGGGCTGGGCTTATCATATTCGGGATGAACGTGAGGCGGCTCTGGCGGCATATGAAGAAGCCTTCTCGATCAGTGAAAAAACCGGCAACACCCTCATTCAGGTCTCGGCCGCCACCGGTCTGGGTAATGTGTTGGAACTTAACCTGCAATTCCCCCGCGCCCGGCAAATTTATCAAATGATCATCCAAAAAGTGGGCGAGCAGCCCATGCCCATTGCGTGTGAAGCCCATCTCGGCCTGGCGCGGATTGCTTATGCCAACAATGATCTGCAAAAGGCGCTGGAATACAGCCAGCGCAGCCGGAAAATTGCCGAACGCATTGATTTTTCCGACAGGCTGATCGCCGCCGACGTGCTGCAAGCCCGAATAAAACTGGCTGAAGAAGAACAAAACGCAGCCATAACCATTTTGGATCAAGCAGCCGCAAACGCCCGTCAACAAAAATTTACGACACAAAGCCTCGAAATTATCACCATGCAGGTGTTAGTTCACCTGCGGCGAGGAGAGGTGAACCTGGCCGGGCAACTGGCCTTTGAAAACGACCTGCCGCTTTGCCGGGCGCGTGTACACCTGGCGCAGGGATACATCAATGAAGCGCTGCTTGTTTTAACGGCTTATAAAAATGAAGCCCTGGCCAGGGCTTGGAAAGACCGCCATTTTAAAAGCCTGCTTTTGCTGGCGCTGGCCGGACGTCTGAGCGGCGACTCACAGACCGCCTTTTCGTGCCTGGAAGAAACATTGAGGATAGCCGAACCGGTCGGTTTAATTCGTGCATTTGTGGATGAAGGCCCGGAAATGGCCGCCCTGCTTTCAGAGGCTTCCGCCGCGGGTATCTTACCCGATTTCTGCACCCTTCTGCTGGCAGCTTTTCCAGCGGCGGCGCTCGCTGGCGAGCGGGTGACTTCTCCTGGAGCAGGCCAACCCGATGGGCTTACCTCGCGCGAACTGGAAGTGTTACAGTTGATCGCCAACGGGCTCTCCAATCACGAAATCAGCGCACAGCTTTACCTGGCGCTCAGCACGGTTAAGGGTTACAACCAGCAAATTTTCGACAAACTTCAGGTCCAACGCCGCACCGAGGCAGTTGCACGCGCGCGCGAGTTGGGTTTAATCAAATAAGCCAATTTTCCCATACTTTTTTTAAATTTTTAATACTTCATACCCTACTTAAGTAGCTGCCGGTCCGTAAACGCCCCGGTTATACTGCTTTTGTAATCAGCACTCAAACACAGACACAGGATAACTTTATGGGTAATTCATTTTTTGAGGATAACGCAGGGCAAAAAGACATCTATCAGGTCAGGCTCAAAGGTCAGTTGCAGGCCCGCTGGGTCGAGGAATTTGAAGGTTTCGAGCTGAGTTTGACCAACGGCGATACACTGTTAACCGGTGCGGTGGTTGACCAGGCGGCTCTTTACGGGTTGATAAAAAAAATACGCGATATGGGTTTAATCCTGATATCCATCAACCGCCTTGATCTTTAAAACAACGATTTCCGGCAGAGCAATTTTTGGTTTATCTTTCAGTCAAAAATTAAAAAATGGAGAAAAATGAATACACAATTAATCAGAATCGAAATCGGTGATAAACAAATTAAGTTTGCAGCCATGTGGATATTTGTTATGTTTAACTATCTATACTGCGACCTGATGGGATTAATGGATCCCGTTTTATTAAATCAATTTATCACCGGACGCGTCGGCGGCATTGAATTTACACCGGTCTTTTTACTGGGCGCCGCCATTTTAATGGAGATTCCGATGGCCATGATTTTACTTTCCATCCTGTTGGAGTTTAAAATCAACCGCT
>JAJTBH010000198.1 GCA_021287005.1 Anaerolineae bacterium | reverse complement strand
TAAAAAGCATAAATTAATAACACCAGCAAAATAATAAAAAGAGCCACTGCCAAAACCACCAGCATCCACGGATCCAATTGTAATAACCAGTAAGCCAGCAGCATTAAAGCCACAGAAGCCAGATTTTCAATGGTGGTAAATAAGGGCGCGTCCAGGTGTCCGGTGGTGGCGGTCACCGTGCTGACCGCCGGTTTGGCCAGCGCCTTCATGGCCGTCATTGAGGTGCCCACCGCGGCACTGGTGGCTCCCATTACCAGACCGGTCGGGCCAATGCTGCCATCTGCCGTAAAAATCTGCATGCTTTGCAAAAATTGGTGCAGGTCCGGGTTAATTGAAGCAATGATGCCGGCTGACGCCAGGGTCAACAACGCCGAAGAAAGCGGCACCAGAAAACCACTCAAAAAATTGGTTACGCTATTAACTGCATTCATAATGCCAGGCGATAATAATGAAGCATAAGCCGGCGCAATGGAAAGCACCCAGAAAAGGGCAATTAGAATGATAAACCATTCAGAAGACATAAAAGTCATGGGGTCAGACAATTGCACCCAGCCCATCCGGCCTGCCACGGCTACAATTAACAAACACATAAACTGGTCCGAAGCTCCCACCAGACCGCCTGCCGATATTGCCGAAAGAATTAATTCCATAACTTAACGCTCCCAAAAAATGTTCGAGTTATTTTATTATAATGCAGGCAGCAATTATGGTAAGCGTTTATTACTCAGCATCAGGGCCTTTTTAAAAGTGAAGGTGCTGCCCGGCAAAAAACAGGTTTACCCCATCCCGGCGACGTTTTGCCCCCCCTTTCCCCAAAAAAACAGGAAAGGAAAAAACATTTTTCCGGGGTATGGATGGCGGCCACTCGCCATCCATACCCCGGACCCCCAGAAAAATGCACCGGGCTTTACGAATCGCGGTGTTTATTAGTTTTACCCGGATAAACCGATGGACGATTCACCCCAATTATTTTGTATAATGAAATTAGCAATTTAACTGATTCGGGTTCGGGATTTTTTACCCAATATAACCGGGTTTAATTAAAAACCGGCGGTTTTATCAAAAACTTCCTGAAGCGCAAACCGGTATTGCTTATGAACTCGTGAAATTTATCATTTTCCGGGTCACATGTAATGGAGGTTAATATGATCATTACGATTATAGAAGCTTCGGTTCCATCCAATCGCTGGTCTGATCTTGAAATTGCTTATAAAGAAAAGATCAAACACATTCCACCACAGCTCAGAGAAACCTTTCTTATCCATGACAAAAAAGATAAACAGGTCTGGCGTATTATTTCAATCTGGCACAGCATGTCGGATTACGAAGAGGCTGTAAAATCCATGTTGGACGATAGCTGCATGCAGATTTTTCACGAGGTAAATGCCCAGCCCACCCGCCGTATCTTTGATGTTCCGGCCCACCATGTCAGAGTCTAAATGTACTGCACACTATTTCCGGATAGAATTACGTTTGTGAATAATTATTCAGCAGCTTAAAAAGCGCATTGCAATCACAAATTGATCATAGTAAAATCAAGGGTGGTTTTAACTTTTTAGAAAGTATTTTAACGAGGCCCATTATGAGTGAATCATTAAATTATGATGTAGTTGTTATCGGCGCCGGCCCTGGCGGATACGTCAGTGCCATTCGCGCTTCACAATTAGGATTAAAAACCGCTATCGTTGACAAACAATGGCTGGGTGGTGTCTGCTTAAATGTTGGTTGTGTTCCCTCCAAAGCCCTGCTTAAAAATGCAGAACTGGCCCATACGCTGCGCGAACGCACCCAGGAATTTGGTATTTCTTTTGAAAACTTAAAACTGGACTACAGCGTCGCCGTCAGCCGCAGCCGCCAGGTCTCAAAACGCCTGACCCTGGGTGTAAATGGCCTGATGAAGAAAAATAAAATTGACGTGCACATGGGCACGGCCAAACTGACCGCCAAAAACAAAATCAGCGTCACCAGCGCCGAAGGTCAAACACAGGAAATCACCGCCAAAAATATCGTCATCGCCACCGGCGCTTATTCAATGAATATTCCCGGCGTCACCGTGGATGGTGAACGTATCCTCAGCTACAGCGAAGCCATTTTGCAGACCACCCGCCCCGAAAGCGCCGTGATCATTGGCGGCGGCGCCATCGGCGTCGAATTTGCCACCGTCTGGAATAGCTACGGCACCAAAGTGACCATGGTGGAAATGCTGCCGCATATCCTGCCCAATGAAGATGAAGAAGTTGCCAATGAACTGGCGAAAATCTACACCAAACGCGGTGTACAGATTCTCACCGGTCACAAGGTTCAATCGGTCGAACGCACCGATAAGGGTGTGAAAGTTAAAGTCACCGCCGCCGACAACAGCGAAAAATTACTCGAAGCCGACCAGGCCCTGGTTGCGATCGGTTTTAAACCCAATTCGACCAATATCGGTCTGGAAGCTGTAGGTGTCAAAGTTAATCAGCGTGGTTTCATTGAGATCGACGAACACATGCAGACCAATGTTCCCGGCATCTGGGCCATTGGTGACGTCACCGGCCAACTGTTGCTGGCACACGTGGCTTCAGCTCAGGGCATCGTCTGCGCCGAATCGATCGCCGGCGTCGAGACCATTAAACTCGATTACCGCATGATGCCGCGCGCCGTTTACAGCCACCCGCAGGTGGCATCCTTTGGCATCACCGAAGCCCAGGCCAAGGAACAGGGTTATCAGGTGAAAGTCGGTCGTTTCCCCTTCCAGGCCAACGGCAAAGCCCTGGGTCTGGCCGATTACGCCGGTTTTGTTAAAGTGGTGACCGACGCCCAGTATGGCGAAATTCTGGGCGCGCAGATGATCGGCCCGGATGTGTCTGAATTGCTGCCCGAATTAACCCTGGCTCAGCGCACCGAACTGACCATTGAAGATATCAGCCGCAACGTACATGCCCACCCCACCATCAGTGAAGTGATCATGGAAGCCGCACACGGCGCCGAAGGTCACGCTATTCATATCTAAATCCGGTTCCCGAATTATTGAAGCCGGTTTCACGCCCTCCCAATCAAAAATATGGGAGGGCGTTTTTTTTACAGTCGAAAAACAATGACTTTCTTATATAGCTCTGGTATCATCGTTGCGTAAGCTTTTTTTATTCTTATGCTATAATTTTTACCCGGAAAGGGAAGTAGAACCGCATGTTCCAGAATATCATAAAAAACCTGGGGATAGATCCCAACAAACGTGAAATTGAACGATTATCCAAAATCGTTGACCAGATCAATGCCCTTGAAAAAGATTTTGAGAAACTGAGCGATGACGAGCTGCGTGAGAAAACCGCAGAGTTTCGCCGGGAGCTACAAAATGGAGCCACGTTGGATGATCTTTTGCCAAAGGCCTTTGCCGCCGTGCGCGAAGCCGGCAAACGCACCATCGGGCTGCGCCATTACGACATTCAAATGATCGGCGGCATGAATTTGCACAACGGCAAAATTGCTGAAATGCGCACCGGCGAGGGTAAAACCCTGGTTGCCACACTGCCGCTTTACCTCAACGCCCTGACCGGGCGCGGGGTGCATCTGGTAACCGTGAATGATTACCTGGCGCGGCGTGACGCACGCTGGATGGGCGCCATTTTCCACGCTCTGGGCATGCAGGTGGGCGTTCTGCAGATGGCCAGCCGCACCGATAACGGCAAAAATGCCTTTTTGGTAGATTTTGAACGTACCTCGCCACATGAAGATCAGCATAATTTGCGCCTGGTCACCCGTGATGAGGCTTATGCCGCCGATATCACCTATGGCACCAACGCCGAGTTCGGTTTTGATTATCTGCGCGACAACCTTACCATGACGCTTGAAGAGCGTGTGCAGCGCGGCCATTATTATGCCATTATCGATGAAGTTGACAACATTCTGATTGATGAAGCCCGTACGCCCTTGATCATTTCAGGCCCGGCCTCCGATGATTCGGAATGGTATTTACGTATGGCCCAGGTCGTGCGCCAGCTTAACCCGGAAGATTACGAAATCATCGAGCGCGAACGGTCCATTTCGCTGACCGAAATCGGCGAAGTGCACGTTGAAGATATTCTGGGGCTGCCCCTGCGCGACCCCGAACGCCCCGAAGACATCACCCCCGAACAGGCGCGCCTGCTGGGTTATCTTGAACAGGCCATGCGCGCCCAGTTTTTGTATAAACGCAACAAAGATTACCTGGTGCAGGCCGGTAAAGTGGTGATTGTGGATGAATTTACCGGACGGCTGATGCCCGGCCGGCGCTGGTCGGAAGGTTTACATCAGGCCATCGAAGCCAAGGAAAACGTTAAGGTTGAACCCGAAAACGTAACCTATGCCACCATTACCCTGCAAAATTATTACCGCATGTATGAAAAGTTAGCCGGCATGACGGGTACGGCCGCCACCGAATCGGAAGAGTTCCACAAGATTTACAAACTTGAAGTGCTTTCCATTCCCACCAACCTGGAATATCAATCCTTCCGTAAGGATGCCGAACTGGTTGAAGTGAACAAAAAGGATACCCAGGGGTATAAATATACCTATTATGCGCGCCGGGATGATCCCGAGCGCCCGCGTTATTATCGCCGTCAGGATTATCCCGATGTGGTTTACCGCAGCGAAGAAGGCAAATTACGCGCCATTACCCAGGAAATGTTGTATTACCATGTTAAAGGCCGCCCGCTGCTGGTGGGCACCACATCCGTGGAGCACTCCGAACGGCTCTCCAACCGTATTTCGGCCGAACCTCTGCGCCGCCTGGCCCAGACTTTGATCATTCGCAAAGTTTACCTGGATAAAAACAACCTCGAGATGCTTGAGCGTGCCGTTCCCGAATTACAAATCTTAAACAAAGCGATTAACGAGCTCGACCCCGGCGACCTGCGCCCCCTGGCGCGCAGTCTGGAAATCTCGCTTAACCCGGAGGAAGCGCAAAATCTGGAGATTCTGCGCCGCGCACTGGGATTAAACCAGGAGGATCTGCCGCGCCTGGTTAAAGTGTTGCAGGCCGGCATACCGCACAACGTGTTAAACGCCCGCAAACATGATGAAGAATCACAAATCATTGCCCGCGCCGGCGCTTATGGGGCGGTCACCATTGCCACCAACATGGCCGGTCGTGGCGTCGATATTAAACTGGGCGGCGAATTACCCGAAGAGATTTATAAAGATACCAATCGTGTATTGGGACGTCTGGACGAAGATCCTTATGATCTGACACTGGCAGACAGGCGCGATGCCTTGCAGGCGCTTGACCCGGAACAATATGGGATTTATGAAGAATCGGTCAAAACTTTCCTGCAATATATGGAAGAAATGCAGAAAGTACGCGACCTGAACGGCCTGCATGTGATCGGTTCCGAACGACATGAAGCCCGCCGTATCGACAATCAGTTGCGCGGTCGCGCCGCCCGCCAGGGCGACCCCGGCTCGTCACGTTTTTACCTTTCCCTTGAAGACGACCTGATGCGCCTCTTTGGCGGCCCGCAGGTTGAAAACCTGTGGAAACGTATGTTCTTTGACGAGAGTCTGCCGCTGGAGATGAACCTGATCGGCCGGCTGGTCGAGCAGTCTCAGACCCGCGTGGAAGGCTCCAACTTTGATGTGCGTAAACATCTGCTTGAGTATGACGATGTACTTAACTCGCAGCGCTCGCGCATCTATTCGCAGCGCGACCGGGTTTTCACCAAGGATAATCTCAGTGAAGATATCCTGGATATGCTGCACACCGAATTACAGCAGCGCATTCCCCAGGCGCTCAAGGATAAAGAAGGCCCCTGGAAACTACTGGCCTACCTGGATGAAATTCAGCCCGGTTTTGGCTACGAAGAAATCACCCAGCTTTCCTTCCCTTATCGCCTGATTCGCGAAGAAATATTTAAAAAAGCCAAAAACGGCAGTCTCTCGGAAGATGAGTTACGTGTCGCCCTGTTGGATATTTGCCGGCGCGCACTGCAAGCCGAAAAAGAACATTTAATGCACGGCACGCATGAACTGTTGGATAACAACGCTGAAAGCCTCGAAAACCAGATTAAAGAGCGCCAGGATGCTTTTGATACGTTTTTGGATGGGTTAAGCAATATCGACGAGGAAAACGGCAGCGCTTTACGTCCGCAAGAAATGACCGCCCAGCTTAACGAAGCCGTTCGTTTGCCCCTGCGTCTGAATCCCGATCAACTGCGCCGTCTGCCGGATGGCGATAAACAGGTGGTTGAGGAAATTCGCCTGCAAATTGAAACGGCGCTCACCACTGTCTTCCTTAACCGCCTGGTAGGCACCTTTGAACGCCGCCTTGAAGATGAAATCGGTGTACGGCCACAGCAATTGCTGAACATCAGTTGGACGGAAATCAGCCAGCGCCTGGTTCAGGCTGTTGAAAATACCTTTGACCAGCGTGTTAACAAGCTGCTCGGTGATAACGGCCAGCTTGCCGCCGACATTAATGCCTTTATTAATCGTCAGGAAGAACTGGAACTGAGTGATCAGACCGTCATGCAGATGTTAATCATGCTCACCCAGGGTAGCCGCCTGGCTTTTGATACCAAAACGCACCGCAAAGTCAACCGGCGCGTCAACCGCATTAACTTCAACTTCCTGGCCGCCCAGATCATCGGCAACAGCGGCATGGCCGAAATTACCGAAGCCGTTTTGGAACACCTGGAAGGCAGTTTGCAGAAACTGCAATTAATTCGCGGCAAAATCGAATGGAACCGTTTCGTACAGGGAGAAGTCACCCTGCAAATGCTGGAACAACGCGTGAAGGACCGCCTGATTGATCAATTTGGTGAAGAACGGTTCGCCGAACTGGCTGTTAAAGCCCTGCCCGAGTTTTCAGCCGAAGACCGACAGGCCGTTATCGATATACTGGGCGCTTTCCTGCAAAACGAATTATATCGTTACACTTTGCTGAGAGTCATATCAGACCAATGGGTCGATTACCTGACTCGGGTTGAAGCCCTACGTGTTTCAATCGGTCTTGAGGCTTACGCACAGCGCGATCCGCTGGTGCAGTACAAAAGCCGCGCCACCGAAATGTTTGCCACCCTGTTGGCCGACATCC
>JAJTBH010000197.1 GCA_021287005.1 Anaerolineae bacterium | reverse complement strand
AAATTGTAAAACGCTCAAAGAGATTAAAACATTCACCAATGTGCCTGTGATTGTTTTATCCGTAAATTGTGATCCGGAATTTATTGCAAGTGTATTAAACAATGGTGCGGATGATTTTGTTGGAAAACCCATTTCTTACCCCATTCTGGTCGCAAGGATTAAAACACTGCTCAGACGGGTGCGGGTTTATTCACCCCTGACTATCACATAAAAACAGAAAATATTGTACAATAAATTCAGCGGTTTAATGGATGGTTGTTACTTCAGTTTAAGTCTGAATATAACAATCATTATTGAATTGTCGGGAAAAAATAAAAATGGTGGAGGTACACTCTTATGCAAACATGCTCACAATGTAATACCCAGGCGCCGGATACGGCAGTTTATTGCCCCGGCTGCCAGGCTGATTTACGCGAATTTTCAATGAGTGCAGTTGCTATAAAAAAATTCCAGGAAAACCCACGTGTCCAATCCGTTCGGATCGTCGTTGACGCCGATGCCTGCCCTGCCTGCCAACAACTGCGGGGGGATTATTCCAAAGATAATATTCCTCAACTGCCCGTACCGGGCTGTTCGCACGAAGAAGGCTGCCGTTGTTTTTATGCCCCTACTTTATCTGAGATTTACCCTTGATTTTAAAATTCAAAATGTAACTTCTTAAAAAAACTGCCGGTTCAAAAAAAACCGGCAGTTTTTATTTTCATCCATTATGCCATTTTTATGAGGTCAATTATTGCATTCGCTACTGTTTCGGGGGCTTCCATCATAGGCATATGCCCCCCGTTCGGCACTTCGACCACCCAGTTCTTTTGTAATAAACGTACCATCACATCAATGCGCTCTTTCGATATCACCACATCCTTTTGCCCGGCAACAATAACAGTTGGCGATTGAATGGATGGTAAAACATCGGTGTAATCGGGGCGGTCTGCCATACCTTTTAAGGCATTAATGATTGCCTTCGGGTTTTCTCCGCCAATTATTTCGCTTAGTTTTTTTTGTAAATCGACGTCCGAAGTTAACCTTAACGGCATATCTTTAGCCAAAACTTCGCTGCCGTGTTTTTTTACATTTTCAATGGTCTTAAAACGCGCCTGCCGTTTTTCGGGGGAATCGTCGGTTGCCATACTGGCCACCAGAGCTAACCCGCAAAGGTGCTGTGGGTAGGCCTGAGCAAAAGCAAGACTGATATACCCCCCCATGGAGTGTCCCGCCATAATGAATTTTTTTAATCCCAATTTGCGCACCAATACGGCAACATCCTCCGCCATCAAACGCATGGTCGATGGTTCGTCGCCAGCCGGTGAACGCCCAAAACCACGCAAATCGGGCATGATTAAACGCGCTTTATCTTTAAGAAAAGGTATTAACGGGTACCATGTGGACCGATTTAATGGAAACCCATGCAGCAGTACCACAGGAGTTCCCTGTCCTACTTCTTCAAAATCCAGGTCAATTGTGTGAAATACTGCCATAGTCTTCTCCTTCTTTATGGCGATCATACCACTGTTTAATATAATGGACAGCCGCCTCATATGTCAATACTTCACCCACAGCCTGAGCTTCTTTGAGATCTTCCAGTATTCGTCCAATCATGATTCCCGGTGGAATTTGCAACAGAGCCATAATTTCTTTACCGGTTAATAACCTCTGCGGACTTACCACCTCGTCCTTCTTTTCGCACCAGGCTTCCATCAACAAAGTGCAAATTTGAAGTTCACGATTCCACACATCCACCGGCAGAGTGGTGCCCCAGGTTGCCAGCGTATCTGCCAGGGACAAAATACATAGATCTATACCCAGTTCACCTGCATCGCGATAAAAACGGTGTATTACCCGTTTATCCGGCAGCCCTTCATTATGCGCCAGGTGGTGAATTCGCATATGTAAGGCCACCATTTTTTCAACATATAACACTTCATCATGGCTCAAAACCCATTTTTCGGCAATTAACCGCGCCAGACTTGCCCCCTGGCTTTCATGGTTAAAAAACCGTGTTCTGCCCTGTGTTTCAACACTGCGCGTTGCGGCTTTTCCAACATCGTGCAGGAGGGCGCTGAATAACAATAATGATCTTCGGCTGCGCAAAGGCACGGGAGAATTTTCAAAATGGGCATAAATGGCATCGCGATATTTTCCCAGATAGCCCAGAGAAAGCGCCGGCATCAGGCTTTCGGCTGAAAAGCGCCGCTGTTCTTTGGGAAGCAATAATATATCCAGCAAAATATCTGCCTGGTGCAAAATTGCAAGGCTATGCATCCAGGCATTCCAGATGTGCGGCGCTGATTGTTCACAGGTTTTTAAAGGTGATAATTCCGGTAAAAGATTTTCCAACAGGCTCAGGCGATCCATCAGTTCGACCGCGGGCCGAGATTGACCGAAATCAAACATCTTAAATAACTCGTCCCGTTGACGCTCCATTGAAACCCGGTTTAACCCGGGTACAGCCGCTTTTAGTAAAATCAGGCTGTTTTTTTCCAGTCGCAGCCCATATTTCAGCGCCATTCGCACTGCGCGCAGTAAACGCGCCGGATCTGTTTGAAAACTGTCATCCCGGCACACGCGTAAGATTTTTTCTTTTAAGTCCGTTTGTCCATTTAATGGGTCGATCAAACGGGTGGGATCCCGCAAATTAATGGCAATCGCGCTCCGTTAAATCTTCAGCAATATTTTGCCCTCTGATTGTGGCAAAATCCATCACCAGTTTTCGGTTTTGCCAGTCCACAAGCACCCGGGCCGTTTTGCGTTCCTCGTCTAAAAGGTAATAAGCCCCACCCAATTGGTTGGCGACCTGTCTGGCAAGTGGACGGGCATCCGTTTCTACGGTGAAATCCCAATCGTATATGTCGTGGTTTAATAATAAATCACGCACCGCTCCACCGACCAGGTAAACGTTTTTTGAGTCGGGAACCAGTTCAATTATCTGCCGGCTTATTTGATTAAACTGTTCAATCCGATCTGTCACCTGATTAACCTTCGGGGTGATATTTTTTTAAATCCACCACGCCGATAAATGGTAAATTTCGATAATAATCATCCAGGTCCAAACCATAACCGAAAACAAATTTATCGGGAATTTCAAAACCTGAATAACGGATGGGAACATGCACTTCCCGACGGACCGATTTATCCAACAATGCACAAACATACAGGCTCTGCGGCCTGCGGGTGGAAAGGAAATCGATGACGTGTGAAATGGTATGACCACTGTCGATGATATCTTCCACCAGCAATACATCTTTATCGCAAATATCGATATTTAAATCGAGTGTGATCCGCACTCTCCCGCTGGATTCGCGTTTGCCTGCGCCATAAGAAGAAACCGCCATAAACTCGATCATATGAGGTGTATCAATGTGGCGCATCAAGTCGGTTAAAAACATCACGCCGCCACGTAAGATACAGATTAATAATAAAGGTTTACCTTTATAATCACGGCTGATCTCTGCCCCCAGTTCGGCAACGCGTTTCTGCAACGCTTCCTCAGAAATCAGAACTTCACTTAAGACATCCTGGTATGCCTGCATAAAAAAATTTACCTCCGTGCAGATTAATCTCGGGGAACTTCATGATGTTTGCGGCAACGGGCTTCATATAATTCAGAAGCGCCCACAATAACCACCGGGTCATGATAATGAGCCGGATGGCCGTTAACAATTCTTTGTGTTCGAGAGGCAGGTTCACCGCAAACCATACAAATGGCCTGTAGCTTTTCAACCTTTTCGGCGATCGACAACAAAATCGGCATGCTGCCAAAAGGTTCACCTCTAAAATCCTGATCCAGACCGGCCACAATCACACGGATATTTTTTTCGGCCAGCGTTTTAACCACATCCACAATTTCCTCGCCCAAAAACTGGGCTTCATCAATCCCGACCACTTCGGTTTCGGTTTTAAGGTTATCCAATATTTCAGATGCTTTTTCAATCGGCATGGCTTCAAAATCATTGCCGGCATGTGAGGTTACTTTCTCTGTGTTATAACGCATATCGATCGAAGGTTTAAATACCTGTACTTTTTTACGCGCGATCACCGCTCTACGGATGCGGCGAATTAATTCCTCGGTTTTTCCGCAAAACATCGAACCACAAATCACTTCGATCGAACCGCTGACATGCTCCATAAGAATCCTCTTTTTATTATTTTAATATAACCAAATATCCCGCAACAATCCTGTTTTTGGTTACATTTTGCTAAGATTTTACACCATCTTTTAATTATATTGAAAAAATAAATGCAAATAAAATAAAAAATTACGATAAAAACACCCCTCACTTTTAGGGTGAGGGGTGTTAGGGTTTACTCTACCAGGTTAATTAGGCTGCTTCTTCAGCGGCAGGCACATCGTAACCGGCCTGACGTAACTGTTTCTTCAAATCAATTAATGATTTGCGGCCAAAACCTTGAATATCGAGAATGCTCTGCTCTCCCTCGGCTAATTTGGTTAAAAACTGACCGACGGTGCTGATACCCACTTTATCTAATGAATCAACTGCGCGGCTTCCCAGACCAAATTCGTTCAGAAGGCGATCCGGTGAAACACGTGATTCTTCGCGGGATTTTTTCTCTTCGATGTAATTCTGGCGCGCCTGTAACTTGCGATAGAAGCGATCAACCTGACCTTCGATATCGATCAAACGTTGCTGCTGACCGGTAAAGAAAGGATGGCAGTTTGAACAAACTTCAGTACGGATTTCTTTGCGGGTAGACCCGGTTTTCCAGGTGTTACCACAGTCACAAGGAGACCCTTACAACCGTCAATCTCTTAATCGATAGACGCTGCAAGCGTAATAATTCTTACTCAGCTGTTTCGGCTGTTTCTTCAGCAGGAACAATGCTGACCACTTTTCGACCAGTCGGCAGTGTGGTGTATTGAACTATGCCATCCGCTACCGCGAACAAGGTATCGTCTTTACCAACTTTCACATTTTCGCCCGGTTTAATGCGAGTGCCGCGCTGGCGCACCAGAATGTTGCCCGATAAAACGAACTGACCAGCATAGCGCTTGACACCAAGGCGCTGTGAATTGCTATCACGACCATTGCGGCTGGAACCGCCACCTTTTTTATGTGCCATAATTCCTACTCCATTTCAATCTTTTCAATTTTCAAGCGGGTATATTTCTGGCGATGGCCGGTCTTAACCCGAATGCGCTTTTTGGGGCTGTACTTGAAAATGACAACCTTGGGGCCTTTTTCAATACCAATAACCGTGGTATTGATTTTGACGCCTTTGACGGTGGGCGTACCAACAGAAACTTTTTCGCCATCCGCCACTAATAAAACGGAACCCAAAGACAGGTTTTGCCCCGCCTCAACCGGCAGCAGGTCTACGTCAACCATAGAACCCTCAACAGCTTTATACTGTTTTCCGCCGCTCTCAAAAATAGCGTACTTCATATAAGGATCTCCAATCTTCACTTCACCGCCAGCCACGCGCCTTAATTTACGCCCGACACCGGGGAAGTTGGAATATTATTTTTCCCTCAACCGGGAAAAAGCAGACGATATTATAAAGCCAGTGGGGTTCCCTGTCAACGGTTTACCGTTTTTAACTTTCGCACATCACCCTGCCGTTCAGTTACACCGATTGTATCCAGGTGTTCCAGGAAAGCCAGGGCGTATTTACGGCTGGTGTTAAAGTGGTCACGAAAATCAGCCACCGTCAGACCACCCTCCGAGGTTGTTTCAGTTTTGATATAAAGCAGCATATCGGCATAAGCCGCGGGATTAAAAACCACATCCGGCGATACTTCCACCAGCCTGTCATTTTCCAATAAAGCCCGATACAAATCGGGACCAACTTGCGCCAAACAATCTTTTACGGATGGAGGTAAATAAGGTGATTTTTCAAAGTCCGCCAGCAAATTATTTATCAGCTTTTGTTGGCGAGCTTCAAACTTAACAAAAAACTCCGGCAAGGCCAAAAAGGTTTTTGCCTCTTTAATAACATTCTCGGATAAAAATTTTTTTAAAAGTAAAGCAAATATCCGCACCGGTAAAGCGCTTTTTTGCTGAAGTTCTTCACGCGGCATGCCGAGCCGGATGGGATAACGCCGGTGGTACGCCGATAATTCCTTATGGAATTGATCGATTATGCCCCCCAACCAGTCCGCTGATGCTACAAGTGTTTCAGAAGCATTTTGGCGGGTATCTCCGTCCAAGACCAACAGATTGCCCTGATTTATCAATTCATTAATCATGGTTTTTCCGTTTTGAGAATCTAACCCGGCGCTGCTTAATAAATCCTGAAGCGGGGCTGCCCCCCTAGAAAGGCATATGTTTAAAAAGTTCTCTTGCGGACTGCCCGACAGAGCGACTTGAAGTGCGTTTAATACGGTCTCATCAAAACGTTTATGCCGTTTTTCCGGCAGCGGATTAACAATTACACCCCCACCCAGGGTTTCGGCCGGCGAAGGTCGTCGCAAAATAAAACGATCCCCTTTTAAAACAGCCAGCGGTTGCTTCAGTTCCAATTGAACCCAACCCGTTTGACCGGCCCGGATATCCTCCTGCCCTAAAATTCTCGCCCGCGCCAGCACTTCGGCGGTGCCGCAAAACAGTTTTACCGAATCATCATGTGAAAGGCTGTTGGATACGCCGGTTAACATTTCAAAAAAAACGTCCAGTCGTCGGGTGGCTTTTAACTTCCGCGGTAATGATAAAACTTCACCACGATTTATTAAACGGGCGTCAATCCCTGAAACATTTATTGCCGTTCGACTGCCGGGTTGGGCTGATTCTTCTTTTTGTTTATGGGTTTGCAGTCCCCTGATTTTTCCGGTTAATTCTCCGGGATAAATTTGCACTTCCCGGCCGGTTTTTACACTGCCCCCAATCAGCATGCCGGTGACGATCGTCCCAAACCCGGAAATAGTAAAAACTCGATCAATAGGCAGGCGTGGAACCCCGTTCGTCTTTCTGGCAGGCAGCCGGCTTAAAAGTTTCACCATCTCCATTTTCAGTTCGTCCAATCCGGTTCCCGTTTTGGCAGACACAGCCAGCAGCGGCGCGTGCTCCAGTAATGTAGCCCGGCTGAAGGTCCGGATATCCTCTTTGACCAGGTTTAACCAGTCTTCATCCTGAACCAGATCAATTTTGGTAATGACGGTTATCGCTGCGGGAATT
>JAJTBH010000196.1 GCA_021287005.1 Anaerolineae bacterium | reverse complement strand
TTCATTGATTAACCGACCCATTTTTTGAAACTCACGGCGCGCGCCGTGCATAAGATGTTTCATTGTCAATCTTCCGCCATCATTGGCAGCCAGGTAAGCCGCACTGACAATAATATTTCGGATATTACCTCCCGCCAGTTTAAATCGTTTGGCCATAATACCAAGATCCAGGTTATCTTCTCGTGGAAGGCTTGGCGGAATAAGCACTTCCCAAATTTGTTTCCGATATTCCTCGTCGGGAAAAGGAAAGTTAATAATAAATTGAAGACGCCGCGTAAATGCTTCATCCAGGTTGGCGCGCAGGTTGGTGGCCAGAATGGCAATCCCGTCATAACCTTCCATGCGTTGTAACAAATAACCCACTTCGATATTGGCGTAACGATCATGAGCATCCTTAACTTCCGAGCGTTTACCAAAAATCGAATCGGCTTCATCAAAAAACAAAATGGCATTACTGGTCTGGGCTTCGTTAAAAATTCGCTCCAGGTTTTTTTCGGTTTCACCGATATATTTACTGACCACTGTCGAAAGATCAATCCGATACAAATCAATTCCCAATTCATTGGCGATAATCTGCGCCGCCAGAGTTTTACCCGTTCCGGACTGGCCCGTAAAAAGCGCCGAAACCCCAAAACTTGCCGTTAATTTTTTACCAAGTCCCCATTCTTCCAAAACCCTTGAGCGGGCTTTAACCATGCTGACCAGTTCGCGCAGCATATTTACCGGTGTTTCCGGCAATACCAGGTCACCCCAGTGATATCGCGGGTGAATTTTTTGTGCCAGTTCCACCAGATGATGCCCTGAATGGAAACGGGCAGCCTCAAACAAATCGCCGGTCTGCAATTGGCGGCCATTCTGTAAAGCGATGGATAAAGCCATGCTGGCCGCCGACATAACCTGACCGCTCGTCAGGGTAAACTGGCCGGATAGTACCTCCAGGTCTGCTTCCGCAACCTCATCCGCAGCATCTTCCAATAAGCCGGCCCATAAAGAAAGCCGGTCATTGGAACTTAATGAATCAAAAGGTACTCGCATAATCGGATAGTCATTTCCGGGCATGTCATCCATAAACCTGAACGGATTCCGGCTGCTTAACAATACCAAATCATCCAGCAGTTTAAGTTTAAAAAAGACCTGCGGCAGGAGACAGCCATCCCGATTGATAAAAATATCACAACCCTGAATAAACAATAAAGCTTTTAACATCCTGGCGTCTCGCACAACCAGGGTTAATTTTTCCAATGCCGTTTCCGCGTTTTCCTCAAATACCAGGTTTATTTTTAACATCGGCATTTCAAGTGCAACCGCCAGGCGCCGCGCGGTCATTTCTTGTTGCAATGTATCATCGCCAAAAAAGGAGAGCAAGGGTTTTATGCTCGTCAGCACATCTGCATTCGGCATTAATTTTTTTTCAAATACACTTTCGATATCTTCAGCCGATTCTTCCAGGTCTACAGGGTATAAATCAAGAACACCTTCAGTCGAAATAGATGGGGTATATTCACCAACAAGCCAGGAAACAACACCATTATCCACAAAATAGGTCCTGCGCAGGAAATTGACGGGTTTATGACCAGCGTCTCCCCCCGGAATTAATAAATTATATTTTTGCAGTGCCGCATCCGGGTTAAAACGCTCGAAATAATCGAGGCGGTCCGGATTTTCAGGTAATAACAGGGTTAAGATTAAATCAACGCTGCCATTTACCAATGTGACATCATCCTGTAAATATCCATATATCCGTTCATAACGGATATCCAGGGCCGGCGCCAAACAGATCAACAGGGTCCATTTTTCAAATTCATCCAGGTTAAATGTGGAAACCAATACATTCAACTTAAGGTCAATGGCTTGCTCAAGTGCCTGTTTTTCAATTTTTCCGACTCGCTCTCTGGCTTGCCGCAATTTTTCATCAAGTATTGTTTCTTCCTCATGAGACAGGCTGATATGGCTGCCCCAGTGAGTTCCCGGCTCGCGCTGTGTCAGGTTAATTGCTTCTGCATCATTAACATATAAACCCCTGAAGCGATCTGACGCATTCTGGCCGGATAACTGCCAGACCTTTACCTGGCGTTCCAACAACACATCCAACCAGGTCAGATAGGCTTCAAGATATTTTCGATCCAGATCAGGATTAACATGCAACATTATCATTTTCCCGAGCTAACGAGTGAGTAAGTCGTTTAGCTTCTTTTGAAAATCTTCAATCACCACGTTGGTTGTCTTGCCGCCGTGAACCATTATTAATTCAAATTGCAGTTGTTTGTTCTCGCCCGAATTATCAAAAGCTACTTTACCCAGGCAGGGAACATCCATGTTGGTTGCTTTTAAGCTGTCGCGCAGCTTTTCACGGAAAATTGTAATTTGTTCCAGGCGCGGATCTTCAGATGGCCAGAATTTCCACCAGGGTTTTTGAAAGGATTGGCTTGCCTGTTGAACCGCCTGATTTAATATATAAATCGCGGCGTAATTCTGCGCTTTTTGAATACTATCCACACCGTTTGGACAATTATTTAGATCCAATTTCTGCCGGACAATGTATGTACCTTCAGAATCCGTCGAATTGGTAAATACCTGGCTGGTGAATCCGCTGCCCTGCCCCAGAATAACGGGCATGTTGTCTTTTTTGATGCGGGCATGGAAGACGGTAATTAATTGCAGAGCAACCGCCGGATCGTTGCTGATCAGGTAAACCATATCGGGGCGCGCCTGATTGATCGAATCAATTAACCCGTTCACGACTACCTGGTCAGGGTTTTCAGCCGGGAAAGAAGCATATTTAATAATGCTCACCTTCTCATTGATGGCCGCATGGGCTGCGGCTACCGCCGCACTTTCCCCAAAAGTATTTTCTTCGAATAAAATGGCCAGTTTAAGTGAAGAATCGTCGGCCTGTGTGTCGGCTGTTTTCGATTCTTCTTTGGTAGCCGCCGGAGTTGGCGTGACGATTGTAAAAGCGCTCGCTTTTACGGCCGTGCCAAACACATAAGCGGCAAATGCCGAACCGGATGGGCTTAATCTAAAAGCCCATACATTACTGGAAGGCAAAATGTTATTACCGGTCGCAGAAGGTACGATCATGGGCATGTTAAAGAAGTTAACCAAAGAAGTCGCACGCATACTGGCCGGGTTGCTGTTTGCCCCGATCACTGCAATGACATGATCCGTTTCAGCCATACGCCGGATGGTTACCTGAAGGTCGTCCTGTTGGGTGCCCTCACTATATTCCTTGTCGGTAAATTTTGTATTAATCATCAATTGGCGGGCAAGTAAATATCCGGCATGTTGTTCCGAAGCTACTGCCGAGGCGCTATTCCAATCCAAACTGCCATCCGCAAGTGCAGTTGTTTTCCATAAACTGCCAAGCGGCAAAGAGGCGTCAAATATTGACCCTCCGGAGGGAGAACACCCCGACAGGATTATTAATAAAATCATCACCGAAAGAAAAAAACGAGTCCTGAACAAAAGAAACCATCCTTGGATACAATTCATTAATCCATTATTTGGCCGTCATTGATCTATAAAATTAATTCTAAGGCGGCCACCCCTGAGACACGCAACCAAACATGGTTGGGCTGACCAGGCAGACCTGATAAGCCGAGCTGGCCGCCAGGATTGAATTATCGATTTTTATCGTATTATCATCGGCAGCGCTGCTATATCTGTAACAAAAATCATCATCACCTTCCGGGAAACAGCCGGAGGGGTTGTTATAACCAACGGTGCTATCCGAACAGTTAATCGCCATTTTTTCAGACGTTCGATTATTATAAAATCCGGCATCCTGCTGCTGATCATCCGTGTGCCAGCACTGTTGACCTTCTTCACAGGTGACACTTGCGCTTGTTTCAAAATACAGGTCATAACAAATATCGTCATCCGCCGGTTCAATCAGTTTGATGTCAAAATACGTTGAGCTTGTTACCTGAACCGCGAATGTTACCGGATTACGCAGATTGATGAGTTGATTTCGCGACAGCGGGGAAGTTGTCGCTTTGCTTACCTGGTTTGCCGTTGCATATTCAAGGCTGATACTTCTTGCTAAAAAGGTGGCGTAATATAAACCGACATTATCCAGGAAACCGTACATTTGATAAATATCCAATGCTGTAAAGGAAATCGTTGCAACCCCGTTGCTAACGGTGGCACTGTTGCTTTTTACCCTAGCACCGTTTGCGAGTTTAATGGTTAATACTTCACCCGGAATATTCGTAGTGCCGATGACCGGGGTAACATTCTCAAATTTCACGGAGCTTGGAACCGTAACCGGAATGGATAAGGTATAACCGGATGACTTCACATAATATTGCGGTGTTTTATCGCTACAATTTTGACACTGTAATACTTCTGGGAAGGGATGTTTCGCGTTTGCACTGTCAACCCACTGAATGGAATCAAGATTTAATTCAACCGGAATCGGAACGATCGAAATTTGTTTGGGAGAGGTATCGGATGATGCCGCAAAAACATCATCACCCACGTATTCCACGGACAGTTTTTCAACTTTGCCAGTGCTGTAATAGGTATTATTGGGGATCGGGCAGGTTAAGGTTTTGTCGCTCAATGTACAATCGGTTGAATCAAAACTGTAATCCACCGCGTTGGTGGTTGCGTCCACCAGCTTCACTGTAAAATCAGTGGCGGTAAGTGAACCGATATCCTCCATATAATGATTGTCGCTTATGGTGATATTGGCCGAAGGATTCGATCGAGCATAATATTGATTGGCGGCAGGGGTCGTTGTTCCAGCCGGGACAGTTATGGTGGTGGTGATTACAGCCGGTCTTTTTTCAACCGCGCTGGCGGCCACGGTAACGGTGTAATCCGTTGCAGAAAAACTGGGGCTGGATAAAGAAGCGGTTATGGTGGCCGGCGATGATGAAATCGTCATGGCATTTTTGAGCCTGAAATGACATTTGGCAACCCAATCGCTGTTATTTTTTGTAAGACCGATTTTAAAAGAGCCGGTGCTGCCAATACTGGTACTGAAACAATCGCTATTGCCAGAATCAATATTATTAGCTATTTCAGTGATTGCACTCAGTTTAATAAAGTCATTGTCCGTAGGCGAAGAACTTCCCGGCAGGCTGGGCAGGGTGATAACAACCCAGTATTCTTCCGCAACAAATAAATTACTGATTTGAGAACTGGCATTCACAACATTTAAATAAGATGAGATGCTGGAAGCCTTGTTATTCATCAGTACCTGGCCGTTCATCGTCACTGATTTTGCGGCAACGGTCACAGTCTTGGTGGCGTCACTGGCCACAATTCCAAAATCGTTATAGGCCGGTGATGGGTTTGGGAAACTCAAACTCTGGGTTTTAGCTCCGGAACTGGTACAAATTACTTTAAGATCGCTCACGGTAAGCGATGTTCCGGTTGAACCGACAGACGGCAAAATGATTGTGTTGTTAGAAACCGCTGTATCGGCTTGATATAACGTACAACTGGCCGGGACCGTATAAGTCATGCTGATGCCCGAAAGAACCTCGGGGGCAAAATCTTTACAGGTGCTGTCGGTTGCATTGGGGCACGAAAATTCGAGGCTGACCGGGTTATCATCATAAATTGTCCAGGTCGCACCGGTCGTCCAATCCACATTGATGCCTTCCTGTTTACTGACTGTAACGGAACGGGTTAACGTACTGCCGTTATAAACGTCATCCCCATTATAGGTAAACACAAGGTTAATCGATGAAGTAATGGCATGTTTAAAAGCCACCAAACAACTATCCGTAGCCGGATTGGCCAATGTTAATTTAAGACTGTTGCCACTCCATGCACATGCACTGGCCGGCGTACTGCTGATGATGACCAGGTTGTCACTCAAGTTACCGCCATCCTGACTGAGGTATACGTTGGCATTGGCAACGGCGCTTGTCGGGCTGTATTTTTCCACCACACCCAGGTTGGTTTGCAACAGGTCGATTTTATTACCCACATATAACCCGTCAAAAATGGTTCTTGTTTGTGTGATGGTTGTGCCTTTTTTAATCTGGATATTGATCGGGTTGGCAGCCGCGTAAATCTGATAATTGGGGTCGTCCGTTGGGAACGAATTATATAATTTCATTGACTGGGTTAAATTAATGGCTTTACAAACCAGTTGGCGAATGGAACCACTCACCTGCCAGTAACAGTTACTTGTCCACGAGGGTAATGCACCGCCGGTAAGGTCCTGCGGGTCTATGGCCAAAGTTTCCGGCTGCGGGAAAGTCGGATATAAATTAACCACTTGATCATTGGCTAAATCTGTGTCACCCTGATCGTTGATCATTAACTGTGCATCAAAGGTTACTGTGGCGTTATTATCTTCCAGGAACAGACAGTTTTTGTAAGTGCAGGTTGTAGCGCCTTCACCGATTAAAATCAGATTGCCTTTACTTACCGTAAAATTGATCCGATCCGCTGCCGTGTTACCGATAATTACCGGGTCATATGCATCCTGAAGATGCTCATAAGAGATCAACAAAACGTAATCACCGGCTTTAGGCAAATTTGAAATAACCACTTCTGCATGTCCGGCGCTGGGGGCTGAGCTGGCCTCAACCGTTGCAGTGCCTGTGCTGACACACGAGGTTTCTTCAATCGTTCCATCCGAATTTCTCGGGCAATAACGCGCCAACACCTGACCCTTTTTGTCATCCACAAAAGCTTTGTTTTGCGGCATGACCAGCACGTCCATAAACAGCCCTTGACCGACCGACAAACTGGCCGCTGCCAGGTCAGGAATGGGCGTACCTTTTACCCCGCTATTATTGTAATAATAGGACGGTGAAAGCAAAACGGTGTTGCTTTCAACAATGATGCTTTCTTTGGAATAGGCATCCGAAGTTTTTTGCAGGTAAATGCTATCACCTGAATAATTCGCTTTAATTTCCTTAACCCCGGGCGCCGTAAAGGTTAACACACAGCTTTTAGTCGGTAAGGTGATCGTGCAAATGGAATAACTGTCTGAAACGGTAACCGTGCCGGTCGGTTCCGCCACACCCGTTTCAAGCCCGGAGAAATTGACAAATACATTAACGCTGTCCCCGACGTGGAAATAACCCGAATGAGGTGTGATATCTGAGATTGTGAAAGTGGTATCCTTCAAGGCCGGGTCGACCGTCACTTCGATAATCGAGGCGGTCGAAAGGCTGCCGTTCCAGGCTGTT
>JAJTBH010000195.1 GCA_021287005.1 Anaerolineae bacterium | reverse complement strand
AATCCCCTGGTGAAAACCAGGGGATTTTTTATTCGTACGATTTATAAGGACTAGCCAACAATTGCGATTGCTTCTTCGGGGCAATCAGCGATAGCGGTTTCGACATCGCTTTTATATTTGTCAGGCACGGGGTCCATCTTCACGACTGCAACATCACCGGAGAGTTCGAATACGTCCGGCGCATCGCCTTCACAAACACCACAACCCAAGCACTTGTTAGGATCAACAACAACCTTCATGAGTTCCTCCTTTAAGATTAATCGAAAATATTATACCACAGATGGTCTTATTTAATGATCGGTTTTTTGGCCTCCTAACCTTTCAACGGTGGGGGCCGAAAAAATAAACGGGGTTATGGATTATTAATCTACTGCGCCTGATTTCCAGATAAAGTACCCTTCGGGAATGTTTCAATCAGGGGTGGAAGGGCGAAGTGCAGCCCCGGGACGAACCGGCATTAAATTAATTCGAAGAAAAGACGGATGCACGCATGGGAACGGTGAGAGTTTCATTTACCAGGGATACCAGTTCGTCCACAACCTGCTGTAATAAACCTTCAATCACGGCGGAATTTATATAATCCCGGCAATAACCGCTGGCTAACGTAAGACGGTCGTTATAGGTGCTGGCTGTCAACATTAAACCGTGTTTAAACATGACAGGCCCCAATTCAAAGGCATCATCAATGCTGGCGCCGGCAAAAATCAGACGGTTTTTATCGAGGAGGCCGAAATTGCTTAACAATAAAGGACTAACCCGTTTTTCCCCGGCCGGCAGCATGTGCTGAATGGTTTTTAAATCCCTGCAACATGGCCAGTTCCATAATAATTGCGCCGGTTAAACCGGGCTGGCGCGATTTCCAATGGGCCATTTTCTCCTGCACTTTTTTAAGCGTTTCCTGAAATGTTTCGCCGGGGGTGAAAGTTATGGCCGGGAACAAACCACCGGAAAGGTTGCATATACGTTGCGTGTGACCGGCCGGCAAAAAGTGGCGTAAATCGATTGATACCTGAACGGGCAGGGGGGTGTTAAGCGGCGGATTGCCGTTCAAACATAATGAACGATAATAGGCCGTGAGAATAAGATCATTAAGGGTGGCCTGGTTGAGTTTGCCATATTCTTTTATAGCTTTAAAAATCTCTGGTTTAATCTGACGTAAAGCGAAGGCAGACCCGGCGCCGGTTTCATGAACAAAGGGTAATTCAAACAACGGTTTGGGCAATGTAAACGTGCGAGGACGAAACTTAATCAGATTGGCAAGGCCAACCTTTTTAAAGATGACAGCCTGGCTGCGTGGATAAAATTTACTTTTCTCAGGGGTATACCCCGGTTCAACCGCCAGTTTGGAATAAGTGTCGGATATCAGGTAAACCACTTCCTTTGTGCCGGCGCCGTCGGCAAGCACATGGTTTACTTTGACACAAAGTGTATCATTCGCAGCACCACGAAAAATGCGCGCCCGAAATAATGGATCAATCAACGGATCGGATGGCATTGTGACAAATTCAAACAGGTCTTTTTGCAGGTCTGCGGTAAACACCAGACTGCACAAATCAGATGCGGTCAGATCCTGGCGCGGCTGCCAGTAAGTGCGATTGTTTTTTTCAATAAAACGGCATCCAAGCACCGGATCGCGCAGAATGGTTAGAAGCATGGCCGACGAAAGAAGCTGTTCCTGAATGTGAGCTTTGAATGAAATAATTATGTGTAATTGCTGGTCGGCATTGATGCGGGTGATGTAATTCATCTGATCCTGGGTTGCGGCGGGTATTAATTTGGGATTCATGTGTATCTCCTGACAGTTTATTTAATTATTTTTGAACTGTCTCAAAGATAACAAAATTAAGGGTGAAGCGGTGTCACCCGATCGGGGGAATGCAACGGGTGAATCAGATGATTTTTAAATCGCGAGCCCGGTTAACGGCTTCCATCCGATTGCTGCTGCCCAGGCGAGCAAAGATGCGTTTAAGGTGGGTTTTAATGGTGTTATTTGACAGGTATAAAGCCGAAGCAATGGCTTCATTGTTCATTCCGGAGGCAACCATGTGTAAAATTTCAATTTCGCGCGGAGAAAGGACCTCATAACTTTCTTGTGGTTTTTGTGCACCCGTAATTGCGGTATTTTCCACTTTATTTCCGTTATGTTCCAACACTTGAATGTTTTGTAACAAATGTTGGCAGAATGAAATTACGATATCATGCGATGTTTGTTGCAGACTCTCCGAATCAATTTGTCGTTTTTTGTAATCGGCTAGCAAATCATTAATAAAATCTTGGGTCAGCGAGCTCTTTTCGATAAAAACCCGGCAATAATTTTCTGGCAAGGCATATTTTAAACATGTTTTAAAACAAGCTAAAGATTGTTGTGCCTCGCCGTTTTGTTTTAGAACCAGTGATAATAAAAATTGTGCCATAACAAGCTGAGGCAGCCAATCGTTTTGAAGGGCCGTTTCGATCATTCTTTCGAGTAAAACCCTGGCCTGATCGGTTTGTTTTAAAACCAACAGATATTCAGCCAGTAAAAACAGGGGCTGTGAAAAGAGCATTACCATCGGCCGGTTTATATCAATCTGATGGTTTTTGATAAAAATCATGGCGGCTTTATCATCCCCTCGCAGCAGTAAAAATCGGGCGCGGATGCATTCAAAACGACTGAAATATTTATCAATTTGTTCTGTGTTATTTAAAACCGGATCGCGGAATTTGGTGGCGGCCAGGATTCTTTCGGCCTGATCCAAAACCTGGAAACAGACTTCAAACTCACCCGTCGCAAATAAAAGCTCTGCCTGAACCATATAAACATCCAGGAGATGCTGCTGATGTCCCCATAATTTGCAGTAATTCAGCGCCAAATCACAATATTTTTTTGCGTCATCCAGCCGGTTCCATTCCAGGTATACACGGGTCAGGTAGATATACGCTTTTGCGCAGGCCAACAGCGGCTGCCCGCCTGTGGTCCTTTCAACTTCCAATACTTGAGTCAGGGTTTTTTCTGCAAGATGGAGTTTACCGAACCGTAAATATAACTCACCAAGACTGCCAATAATTAATACTTCGAGCATAGGGTTTTGATTTAACCGACTGGCGGTTAGCGCATTTTCGAATGAAAAAATGGCTTCCTTAAAATTACCAAGCAAACTGTTGGCATCGCCCAGGTTGAGGAACAATAATGATTTTAAAAGAAGCCGGTCCGGCGGCAGGTTTTGTAAGGCACGTTGACTGAGTTGAATGGACTGGCGGAATTCGAGTTGGTTAATGGCGACCGTGGCATTAATGGCGTCGCATTGTGCTGAAATGACTTGATCCAGGGGGGTATTGTGTGCCAATAATAAAGCCTGGTTAGCCCATTGATTCGCCAGAGAAAATTTTAACTCGTAAAGGTAGACCCAGGCGTATCCCAGCGACAAACGGGCGTCATTTTTAATAAATTGTTCCGGAAATTTTTTTAACCATGATAAAAGTGTGACGGCCTGAGCCTGTTCTATTAACTCAGACACCTCATCAAAAACAAGTTGGGCTGCCAGATTTAAATCGCCTGATGCGAGCGCATGAGGGATGGCCTCGGCTTTAAGGCCGTGCATATCCAACCAATGCGAAGCCCGGGCGTGAAGTTTGGATAATTCGGTAGATGAAATATTATTTTTGAGCTTTTCGTACAGTAAACGAGCAAACAGGTGATGATACCGGAACCAGCTTGCCTGCGGGTCGAGCGCTACCAGAAATAAATTGGATTGTTGAAGCAGTTGGATAATTTCACCACAGGACTGAACATCGATTGGTTGTGCCTGGTTAATATCAGCTTCCACCGACATTAACGCCTGGCATAAATCAACATTAAACCTGTCGAGGATGGATGTAACTAACAGAAAGTGTTGGACGCGTGTTTCCTGATGCTGAAGAACTTCTTGTGTTAAAAATTCCAGGATATAACGATCATCCCCCTGAAAATCACGCAGGTGATTTAGCCGGTTATTCTGGTCTTGAAGCGAAAGGGAGGTCAATAACATGCCGGTCACCCAGCCTTCAAGGCGCTGATCCAACAGGGTTAAATCTTGAGGTGACAAGCTGATATGGTTAAACTGCTCAAAAAACCGGATCACCTCATCTCTGGTAAAACGTAAATCGCGGGTATGTATTTCAAGCACCTGTCCATAGGCGCGGTACCGCGCCAGGGGTAAAAGCGGGTCTTTACGCCCGGCAATGATTAAGTGCAGATTGTTGGGTAAATGTTCAACAAAAAAGGTTAATCCGTCTAAAATGATCGGCGCCGTGATCATTTGAAAATCATCCAGTATGAGGATTAAACAACCACCGAGGGCGGATAATTCATTGATTAACAAAACCAAAGCCTGCTCCCAGGCGGGTGGTTGAGGAGACCGCTGTGTATCCAGAAAGATTTGCCCCACTGAATCGCCGTAACCGCTGTGTCGCAAGGCCTCAACCAGATAGACCCAGAACCGCACCGGGTCATTATCATTTTCATCCAGCGAAAGCCAGGCGATTTTTGTTTTACCCGGGGAGAGATTTTTTTGTTCTTCCAACCATTCCGACAGCAGGGTGCTTTTGCCATATCCGGCCGGGGCCGAAAGGATGCCCAATTTGCAATGAAATATGCCTGATAACCGGGAAATCAACAATGGCCGATTTACACGATCGGGATGTAAATGCGGCGGGTGGAATTTTGTCTGTAAAAGCGAAAAATCGGGCATAAGTAATAATAATTATAATTCCATACAGGTTTGGAGCTTTAAATAATAATACCCCCGGAAGGGGTATTATTAATAATTATTAATGGATGTACAAAAATCAGGCGGCAGCGGCTTTAACTATCTGAATGAAATCGGGTTTCGAACAGGCACCGCCAACCAGGGCACCGTCAATATCGGGTTGTGAGAAAAATTCGGCAGCGTTGGCAGCCGTTACGGAACCGCCGTAGAGAATGCGCACGCCTTCGGCAACACCGGCGCCAAACATTTCCTTCATGGTGTCGCGGATATAACTTTTGATTACGGTGTTGGCTTCGGGGGCCGTGGCAGCCAGGCCGGTGCCGATGGCCCAGACAGGTTCATAAGCCACAACGATTTTGCTGGCCTGTTCGGGGCTCATTTCGGCCAAACCCTGGTGAATCTGGCGTTTGATGACTTCGGCGGTCAGGTTGGCTTTGTTTTCGTCAAGGGTCTCGCCCACGCAAACGATGGGGGTCAAACCGGCTGCCAGGGCGGCCTTGGTTTTTTTGTTGACCGTGCCGTCGGTTTCGGCAAAATAAGCGCGGCGTTCCGAGTGGCCTAAAATGACATACTGGCAAAATTCTTTTACCATGCCGGCAGATAATTCACCGGTGTAAGCGCCTGAGGCTTCCCAGTGCATATTCTGAGCACCCAGTCCGACGCCGCTGTCTTTTAATAATTCTGATAAGGTTGGAAGAGAGGTGGCAGGGGGACAAAAAACGCGCTCGACCGAATCAATCGATTGAATTCCGGGTAAAATCTCTGCTACCAGCGCTTTGGCCTGTTCGACCGTTTTATTCATTTTCCAGTTTCCAGCTACAAATGGTTTTCGCATTTTTTACCTCTTCTAAATTGTGGATTTAAAACTGCCTCCAGTATTCGGTCAGGTTGTTTACTTCTCCTTGTAAACTTCCCGGCCACCGGAGTTAATTTTTGGGGTATGAATAATTTTGGTAATTTTGTAAATTGACGTAGATGAACTTCTTAGGTCCAGATAAATTATATCTTACATTTGATGATTCATAAACATGGATTAATAAAAAATAATGATAGAATGAAATAATTCCGCATTTGATTGATAATTTGAGGATATATGCTTAAGGAACAACTGGTCGAAAGGCTGCTTGAAACCGAAAATCTGACGGATGAACTGGAAGATTCTGAAGCCAATTTGTTAATCGGATGGGCTATCAAACAGATTGATTTTATCCTGGCGGAATCGGGGAATGAAAATGAAATCAGGTCGCGGGTTAACAATTTGACGGATGTGATGCGAAAAATAAACCGACTGGTTTCGCAGAGGTCTCACATATCAAATTTAGACTGGAAAAACAATCTGGCTGAATTAAATTCTCTTTTCACTGGTATGTACGTCCGAGCTGATGCTCGGGGACATCAGCCTGACGCCGATTTTAATAAAAGCCGGGAAATTTTGCCCTCTTTGACGGCCAACGAGTTATTAAGCTTTTTGCTTAAATGGCCGGATTGGTCGACGCCTTCTTAATTTAACCCAAATTCGAAATTAATACCCATATCAATGCATCGGATTAAACTCTCTCAAAAAATAATAATTGCCGGCGGCCTGGTTTGTTTGTTAACAGCAGCGGTGCTCGTTTATCTGTTTTTTAATCCGGTAACGCAAACCGAACTGATTTCGGATGTTTCGTCCGGGAAGACGGCTTACCTTTATGATACAAATGCGGCTGAAAAAGCTTTGCCCGCTTGGTTAAAAATATATTTCACCAGTCCGCCTGAAAAAATGGGAAAAGGCGTAAACCAGGTAGTTCTGCCGTATATCAACGGCGCCAAAAACTCCATCGACGTGACCTCTTTTGACCTGAATTTGCCGGAGGCAGTGAATGCACTGGCGGCGGCCAGTCGACGCGGGATTAAAGTGCGCGTAGTTTATGATGGTGAAAATGGAAACCTGGAACTGCAAAACGAAAGCACACAGAATCAAAAATTTGAAACGATTAAGGTTTTAAAAAGCGCCGGGGTAGGTCTGGTTAACGGCGGACGTTCGAATGGATTAATGCACGACAAATTTATGATCATCGATGGCAAGACCCTGTTTGTCGGTTCGTGGAATCTGTCGTATAACGACACTTATAGAAATAACAATAATCTCCTGCGAATCACCAATACACAAATAATCAAAAATTACCAGGCCAAATTTAATGAATTATTCATTGACCAACGTTTTGGTGTGAACGGCGAGTTAAAAGTCCCACAAGCGTTGATAAAAATTGGAGATACCCGGGTGGAGAATTATTTTTCTCCCAACGACCGGGTGATGGACAAAATAATCGAGGCTGTAATTTCTGCCCGTCAATCGGTGCATTTTTTGATATTTACATACACCGATGAAAACCTCGCACGCGCCATGATCGGCCGGGCAAAAGCCGGTGTGGATGTGGCAGGCGTGATCGAAAGC
>JAJTBH010000194.1 GCA_021287005.1 Anaerolineae bacterium | reverse complement strand
CGCTGTTTTAATGCAATCAGCGACTGAATGGTATCGTCATGCAGCTCGCGAGCCAGCGAGCGGCGTTCATTTTCCACGCTGTTGGTAATGGCGCCGATATAATAATGCAGGCTTTGTCGGGCTGATTTTAAATTATCGGCCATTTCGATTAATTCATACTGCAAATTACGGATTTCTTTAATCCCACCAACCGGTTGGTGGATGGAAGCAAAATTTCCCTGAGCCAACTCGGAAGCCTTCTTTTCAAGCGTTTGCAGCGGCTGAACGATCCGGCGAGCGCCAAACCATAATGCGATGACTGCCAGCAAAAATAAAGGCAGATTGGGTGGGATTTAGGTAGGGGGTGCTGATATCCTCCCAGGCTTCTTCGGTAATTAAGCCCCATCCCGGCGGATTAATCGGGCTGAAAGCCAGAACGCGTTCTTCGCCGTGGGCGTGATAATAATTAATGCCGCTATCGCCATTTAACGGTTCGGTGAAGCCTGACTGAGTGTTAACGGTGGTCAGGATATGATCCGGGCCGGCCAGGTATAAAACCTGGAAACCATCCGCATTATTATCCGGTGCGATGATGATGGCAGAAGTCTGCCCGGTGCCAACGGAATTAGACAGAATATGGCCAACCAATTGCGCCGGCGAAAAGGCCCCGACGATCAGGGTAGACTGAGCCGTTTTGCTTCCTACCATAATAAAAAGCTCGTTATCCTGTGTAGACCAGGGGGCCGAAAAAACGGGTGAATTGGAATGGGTCATGGAAGAAATAAAAGCGGGCTGCTTTGATTTAATTTCCGACCAATTTATTAAATTTGTGCTATTGGATAAAATATTGCCATTAATATCGAATAAAGCAAGACCACCGTCAAAATTGGCAGCCAGTTCTTCCGGCGTGATTAAAAGCTGCTCCAAATTTTCGTTTGCTGACGATGAACGCGCCAATAATTGAATTGTGGTTGAACGATGCATTATTTCAAGTTCAATGCTGCCGGCAGCCGCACGCACCGCACGCAAATCACGATCTCCAATCAGCGAGCGCATGGCTTCGTGGTGCAGGTTTTGGCTGCCAAAGGCGACCAGAATCACCAGTAAGGTTAATGGCAGAATGGTAATTAAAAATAATTGCAGGGGAAAGCCCCGCCACCAGTCGTAAAAATGAATTAATTTAAATTGTCTCATCGTAATCAGGAAACTTCATCCAGCCTGGCTGAAATTAAACCCAAAGAAACGGCACGCATGACGGCTTCAGTCCGGCTTTCAGCCTGTAATTTATTAAAAATGTTGGAAAGATGATTTTGAACCGTGCGATCACTGATTGACAATTGGACGCCAATGGCTTTATTGGTTAACCCCCTGGCCGTGAGACCCAGGATTTGCAGTTCTCTTTCAGAGAGCGGTTCAATTGGAAAATCTTCTTCTTTTGAAGTCAGTTTGCTGATTAATTTTTGAGCCAGAATGGCATCCAGTACGGTTTTGCCATGAAAGACATCCCGTACGTTTTGGGCCATCTCGGTTGGATCGGCAGTTTTAAGCACATATCCGTTAGCACCGGCTTTTAGCACAGCCTGGACATAAGGTTCATCATCATAAGCCGTGAGGATGAGGATGCCAATCGTTATCTGGCGAGAACGTAACCAGCGTGTCACTTCAATGCCGGTCATTTTGGGCATTTGAATATCAAGGATGGCAACATCCGGCTGGTATTGCATGATTAAGTCACACGCCTCTTGACCGTTGGATGCTTCTGCGACGACTTGAATATCATCGTTTTGTTCAAGGAACTGCCGAATTCCAGCTCTGACAATGCTATGGTCGTCGGCCAACAAAACCCGAATAATGGTGTCTTTTTTAAATCCAATCATGTATTTATTATACAGCCTGATAAATAATTCCAGGATTCGTCTAAATAGGCTTTTCGGCCTATATGAAGTTATGTGACATAGCTCATGGCAAAAAATAAACCCGGTTATATCATAATTACATGTTCTTCAAAAAAGTTATTGAAGGTGTAAGTCGCAAATATTTCTGGTTATACCTGGGAGCCGGTTTGGTACTCGGTTTAACTATTTTTGGACTGAATTTCAGAGCACAAACCGGGTGGGGAAATTTATTTCTTTCAGAAGATGTCGTTTATGGTAAAAATTTTCAGGCAACTTGTAATCACAAATCAGATAGTTTAGCCCTGAATTTTTCGCGACCTGAAAAAATAAATGATGGTTACCCAAAAATTTCCGTTTCCGAAAATTTTTATGATTTTGGAAAAATCAAATCCGGTTCTACGGTTTCGAAAACTTTTTATATCAGCAACCGCGGGGATTCAGCACTAATTATTAAAAACGCTTATACGACCTGCCGGTGTGCTACTGCTGAATTTTCCGCCTCCGAAATTCCGCCCGATAAAACAATTTTGATGACGCTTAATTTTGCTCCACAGATGAAAGGTGATGGTGGAACAACCATCCGGCGTGGTGTTTTATTTGAAACGAATGACCCCGACCGGCCGTTACAAGAAATCTGGGTTCAGGCAACGGTGAAATAAATATAAACCAGAAATTTTTGATTGAAAGGTATTTTATGAGTGAAAATATTGTAACCTTACCTATCTTAGGAATGACCTGCGCCAATTGTTCTGCGGCTGTCGAACGCAGTATTCGAAAAGAACCGGGGGTAAAAAGTGTATCCGTAAATTTATCGACAGAAAAAGCCACAGTCGAAACGGATGCAGGGATCGGCACAATGAAATTGATCGATCGTGTGCGCCGGGCCGGTTATGATGTTGCATTAGGTGAAGCCCTTTTTTTGGTCGAAGGGTTGAGCGACAACAATGATGCCATCTTGATTGAAAAACGCCTATCGGAGACACCCGGGGTCTTAAAAGCCGTCGTAAATTTATCTTCCGGTTCCGTGAGAATTGAGTTTCTGCCAACATCCATTAATACCGGCGGTCTCGAAGCAGTTTTACGCGGGTTGGGTTTTAAAACCAGTGAAACGGGAAGCAGTGAAGATGCAGAAGCTGTCGCCCGAAAAAAAGAACTGGTTCAACAACGCCATTACCTGATTACCGGTTTAATTTTTACGATACCCCTGTTTTTATTATCAATGAGCGGCGATTTTGGTTTGCTTCCGGATTTTCTGGCGCACGCCGATTGGGTTAAATGGGTGATGTTTGCCCTGGCAACCCCGGTGCAATTTTATGTGGGTTGGGGATTTTATACCGGGGCCTGGAAATCGCTGCGTAACAAAAGCGCTAATATGGATGTGTTGGTAGCTATGGGAGCTTCGGCTGCTTATTTTTATTCTCTGCCGATTTTGTTTGGTTTATTTGAAGGACATGTTTATTTTGAAACGGCAGCGGTGATTATTACTCTCATTAAATTGGGAAAATTCCTGGAGGCACGCGCCAAAGGGCAAACCAGTGAGTCGATTAAAAAACTAATGGGTTTACGCTCCAAAACGGCCCGTGTCATACGAAATGAAATAGAAATAGAAATTCCCGTGGACGACGTGGTTATTGGCGATGTGATAATTGTCAGGCCCGGCGAAAAAATTCCGGTGGATGGAGAGGTATTGGAAGGCTCATCCAGCGTGGATGAATCCATGTTAACGGGCGAGTCAATGCCGGTTAATAAAAAACGCGGCGATACCGTTGTGGGCGCATCCCTCAATAAAAACGGATTGTTAAAAATGGAAGCTACGCAGGTTGGCAAAGATACCGTGTTAGCACAGATTATTCGCCTGGTTGAAGAAGCGCAAGCCAGCAAAGCCCCCATTCAACGGGTGGTGGATAAAATTTCTTCCATTTTCGTGCCGGCTGTAATTGGTGTGGCAATTATCACATTTTTGGGATGGTATTTCCTGGGAAAAATGCCGGTAAATTCCGATGTTAATCTGTTTACTTATGCGTTGATAAAAATGGTGGCAGTGCTGGTAATTGCCTGCCCCTGCGCGATGGGCCTGGCGACACCGACCGCCGTGATGGTTGGCACGGGTAAGGGAGCCGAATTTGGTTTATTAATAAAATCCAGTGAAGCGTTGGAAGGCGCAGGACATATTAATACGGTTGTATTGGATAAAACGGGCACCATTACACGCGGCAAACCGGAAGTTACTGATATCGTTTCGATAAAATCCTCAATGTCAGAAAATGATTTATTACAGATTACCGCCAGCGTTGAAAAAGGGAGCGAACATCCACTTGGCGAAGCTATTTTGACCGAAGCCGGCAGACGCGAGTTGAACCTGTTTGAACCTGAAGATTTTAATTCCTTCTCCGGCTCTGGTGTGGAAGCCAGCATCAATGGGGTAAAGGTATTGGTAGGTAATACGCGACTATTGGATGAAAAGGGACTGGTTATTAAACCCGAAATAATCTCCCAGCGCGAAAAATTACAAAAAGAGGGAAAAACGGTCGTGATTGTGGCCGTTGACCAGGAAGTAACCGGCCTGGTGGCTCGTGCCGATGCGCTTAAACCGGATTCGTCACAGGCGATCAGCGATTTGATGGCGTTAGGAATCGAAGTGGTTATGTTAACCGGTGATAATATTCAAACCGCGCAAGCCGTGGCCGACAGTGTTGGAATTAAGAATATTCGCGCTGATGTATTGCCCGGTGACAAATCGGCTGAAATTGCGCGGCTGCAAAAAATGGGTAAGGTTGTGGCCATGGTGGGGGATGGAATTAACGATGCACCTGCATTGGCAAAATCGGATGTGGGTATCGCAATTGGCACGGGCACGGATGTTGCCATTGCGTCAGCACCGGTTGTTCTGGTTGGAGGAAGTTTAAGTGGGGTTCCGCGTTCCATCCGGTTATCCAGACGGGTGTTAAACACTATTCATCAAAACCTATTCTAGGCATTTTTCTATAATGTAATCCTTATCCCTGCGGCAGCATTTGGAATCATGAGCCCGATTCTGGCGGCCGGGGCGATGGCATTCAGTAGCATTTTTGTGGTAACAAACAGTTTAAGATTACGTCGATTTTCCGCGTAATAACCTAAAAAAATAATGAGGACACTATGATTAAAAAATTATTAATAATTATTCCTGTAATTCTTATCTTGGGCGTGATGGCCGGCTGCCAGAGTACGGCTCCGAATTTTGCAGAAGTACCTGCTGGAAAAGCGTATGTTAATGGAGAAACCATTTATTTTACGCATACGGAAGCATCTGATCAGGGTGTTGCCGATTTGTTAACCAAAATGATGAAATCACCCGTGGTATTTGTTCCGTCTCTGGCTGACGCTCCGGAATCGATGCTGGCAAAGGTATATGTTTTTAAAAATGGGGTGGCTGGTTCAGGACCGTTAAGTTTCCAGGCGGATGTTTTTGATAATTCACCAGCAGAGAGCGGTTATAGTCCCTTACGACAAATTATTTTTGTAACCTGGAAAGATGGCGTGGAAACGAAAGAATTAAAATCGCTGGATGAAATTTTATCATTGGAAAGCCAGGGGAGCTTAACCCTTGAAAAATCAGATGTTGTGGTTAATATGCCCTTTATAACCTGGAAAGGTGGCAAACGCTAATGGATAACTTTCTGATTGCCGCATTTATAACCGGGTTGACGGCCGGGGGTATCAGTTGTTTTGCCGTTCAGGGCGGCTTGCTCACGGGGTCCTTCGCGCGCCAGGTGGAAGTTAATAAGACCAACTCGGAGCAAATTGTTGACGGAAAACGGATTCCGGGGAAAAAAGGAACCGCTGGGGCCGGGTTATCCAACAAAAACATGGGATTAACCGTGTTGCTTTTTCTGGCGGCCAAACTTGCGGCCTATACCCTTTTAGGGTTGGGTTTGGGCTGGTTGGGCTCCGTATTTTACCTGTCCCCAATGGTAAAAGGGATATTACAAATTGCAATCGGTATATTTTTACTGGGCAACGCCCTCAGGATGTTTGATGTCCATCCGATTTTTCGGTACTTTTCTTTTGAACCACCCTCCAGTTTAACCCGGTTTATTCGAAAAGTATCCAAAGGTAATGATCAAATTGCCACGCCATTGTTTTTGGGTGCGTTAACCATATTAATCCCATGCGGGGTTACCCAATCGGTTATGGCAGTTGCCGTAGGAAGCGGGAATCCGTTAACCGGGGCTGCAATCATGTTCGCTTTCATTTTGGGTACCAGCCCAACATTTTTTGGCGTGACAATTCTGGCGGGCGGGTTAGCCAAAATGTTCCAAAAATATTTTTATCCGGTTGTGGCATTGGTAATCCTGGCATTGGGCGTTTATACCATTGACGGAGGGCTCAATATTTTGGGCTCACCTTACGCGCCTTCTGCGATGCTCAGATCGGTATTGGGTGCCGATCAGCCGGTCGTCGCCTCGACCTTAACGACCTCCGCTTCCGATGCATCCGACGGTTCAACCATTCGCATAAATGTGAAAAACTCCGGATATGAACCCAATAATATTTCAGCACCCGCAGGGCGGGCTATTTCGCTTGTAATGGTAACAGATAATGTACGTTCCTGTTCGCGAGCATTCGTGATTCCGGCTTTAAACATGGGTGAAGTCTTACCTGCTAGCGGTGAAACCGTTTTTGATATTCCAGCCCAACCAGCCGGTTCAACGCTCGAATTTACCTGCTCGATGGGCATGTATACAGGCGTGATCCATTTCCAATAAAATTTGGAGGGATATGATTAAAAAAATATATCAAATTCCTGATATGCATTGCAGTAATTGTCCGATGCACCTGGAGGCGATCGAAGACGATTTGCCGGGGATTCGAAGGATTAAAGGCAGTTATGCAAAACAGACCCTGGAAGTGGAGTTTGACGAGAACCTGGTTAAAGAGGAAGAAATTTGGGCTGCCATTAATGACGCCGGATACCATATCCGGGAAGCCAAATAAGATAAATTCCAAATTTATACCTGTGATGAAAGATTTGGAATTAAGAATTAAAAATTTTTTATATAAATTGATCGGTTTACAAAAAACTCACCATTATTGTGGTGAGTTTTTTGTAAATTTTAATCATCAACAATCTAAAAAATTGTTTATAAGGGTTTTACACCATTTTGAATTAAAAAATCACCCAGTTTTTTATCAGACTCAAGGATGTGTTGCCTCAACCATTCTTTAAGAAAATCCAACAAGTTTATACTTAATGTCTTTTTGCCCAGTTTAAAATCGGCATATAATGACTCTACTTCAGCAGTTAATTGATTGTGTTGATT
>JAJTBH010000193.1 GCA_021287005.1 Anaerolineae bacterium | reverse complement strand
ATAATGTCTGTATTATACCAATCTGTTTTGGATGATTAAAAGAAGGTTGGTTTATATTTATTTTTACAGGAGCAGGCTATGGATTTATCTCAGTTTTTTTCGTACAGTGATTGGCATGGTCCGGCGTTTGAATTGTTTGGCAGGGCGCACCTGACTGTAATATTTGTTTTTATAATCATCAATCTGCTTTTCTGGTCTTTTCGACAAAAGATAACACCGTCTCAGGATAAATTTTATCGTTATGGCATGGCGTTTATTCTGGTGCTTGATGAACTGGCCTGGCATTTTTGGAATTATTATCATGGCAATTGGACGCTGCAAACCATGCTGCCGCTTTATATTTGCAGTGTTTTTGTCTGGGCCAATGCCATCATGCTGGTCACGCAGAATTACACCATTTTCGAATTTGCCTACCTGTTGGCCATTCCAACTGCGTTACAGGCATTTTTAACCCCCGATGCCGGTCAATTTGGTTTCCCGCATTACCGCTTTTTTCAAGTAATGTTGTCTCACGGCCTGATTATTACCTCGGCGCTTTATATGGCTTTTGTTAAAGGTTATCGCCCAGGCTGGAATTCGGTTAAAAAAGTGTTGATTTATGCCAATGTTTACAGCGTCTTTGTTTTTATCATTAACCTGCTTCTGGGTAGCAATTATATGTTTATCGCCCACAAAATTGAAACGGCCAGTTTGTTGGATGTTTTACCGCCCTGGCCGTATTATTTGATATTTTTTGAGGTTCTGGGAATTCTCTTTGTGCTGCTGTTTTATAGTCCCTACGGGTTCCGTGATTGGCGGTTGAAACGTGCACAAAACGTTAAATAAATTAAAGAATTAATAACGATTCTGTAAGCGTTTTGTAAGTTTAATGCTATTGTTTATTGAAGCGTTTCTTGTATAATCTTAACTGTAAGCGACCTTAATGGTAACTTGCATTTCGCGAATGGAAGGAGGTGAAAGTTATGTTATTCGCACCGAAAGAAAAAGGTCAGGGTTTGGTAGAGTATGCTTTGATTCTTGTTTTAGTAGCCGTTGTTGTGATTGTTATTTTAGCTCTGCTTGGCCCCGCTATCGGTCGTATTTTCAGCAATGTTGTAGATGCCGTATAGCCCCTTAACTTTAACGTAAAACTGCCCCGTTGATTAATACGGGGTAGTTTTATTTTAAAGACCTTCTGTATTTTATTTACATTTGGTTTTATAAACGTTGATCTGGTTATCCATGCGTATGGCCAGAAGTTGCGAATCGGATGACCATTTAGTCTCACGCACGTAATCTCCCAACCAACCCAGTTGATACTGAGTTTTTCCGGGAACGTCCAGCACCCAGGCGTCATCATCCTCATCGGTATAAAAAACCTGGGTATTATCCGGTGACCAGTTCGGGTCGGTCATGGCCGGATATGTGCCTTCTTCAAATTCGATCTGGTGCAGGCTTAAATCGTAACTATGATCATCAACCGGGCGGATTTCTTCGAGCACCTGTTTGCCGGAGCCATCATTATTAAACCGAATCATTTGCGCACAGTCGATGCCGCAGGATGAAGAAACGCTGATCTGGCGGTTGTTAATCCAACCTTCGATGGCTTTTTTCCCGGAAAGTTCATCGGTGCGCGCTTCTTCACCGGGGAATAAATCAACCGTCTGGGAATTATCCGGCTGGATTAAAGTTACGCTAAAAAAGTTGTTGTTTTGCAGGGTGACAAAGGCCAGGGTCGAGGCATCGGGTGACCATGCCAGGTCGCCAAAAACTTTAATATTTTCATCTTCAAAAACGGTTTTGTTTTCGTCCGGACTGGCGATGCTTAATTTGCCCAGATACCAGGCCCAGGAGTTATTTAATGGGCTGACGTAAGCCAGTTGATGACTGCCGGGCTGCCAGGCCATCAGGTCACCCTGTTTTTTGTCGGTGGTAATGGGAATATACTGCCCGGCCAGGCAGGAGGCGTTATTTACCACCATATACCCGCGCGCGACTTCGGGCAGCAAAGCCGGCAAAGTGGGGGTTGGCGTTGCATTTTTATCGTTTTCTGACAGGCCGAGATCCAGTGTATCACAGGCCGAGACCAGTAATACCCAGGTTAATGGAATCAGGAACATTAAAAACTGCCGTAACTTGTACATGGTTATCTCTCTCTGGGAGGGGCAGCCTGTTTTTTGCTGAAGAGTTTATTGGTGACTTTCATGTTGCCCTGCAAGATTAAAAAGGCGCTGGTTAAAAAGAGGGCGTATTTAAGCGGGGTTAAGATTGAAGCAGTCAGGGCCAGGTTAAATATAGGCGTAGGGTAGTTAAGTGTGATGATGCGCAGGCAAATATTTTCGCCGTAATCGGCCAGCAGGGTGAGGAAAGGCAGCAAAACCAGCAGGTGTCTTTTGCTTTCGTCCGGATAAATAAAAGTGTACGTCATGGTCAACGATATGGCAAAAAACAGGGCATAGGTTAACGGGAAGATAAAATCGATCAGGTTAACCGTCAGGTAGGCATTTCGCCCGGCTTCGCCCAGCAATTCGAGCTGGCTGTAAATTTTGGCAGGGCTATAAAACATAAACATGTCCGGAATGGTATTGCCGTTGCTTATACGTTTAACATATTCTATTCCGATAAAGTCGCTGTTTTCCACGAAGTAGGCTGCCAGAAACAGCACCAGTGAGACAACCCATCCCGGCCAGGTTGAAATCTTTTTTAAAGGCTTGTAAAGTTTATTAAAAAGAACCACGCTTAATTTCCTTTCTGATCCAATTATGCGTTAGTCGGGCGCAATGGTCAAGGTGACTTAATTGGAAATGGATAATCAAAAAAAGCGATTTTGTTTGTTTTTACGCCTGTTTTGGTATTAATTAATTTAAATTTAGGGGACTATGCTCTGCCAAAACCCGGCAATTTAACGTACAATTATAGGGATGTTTAAACCTATTTTACTATCGCTTCGACGACGCTGTTTGATGGCGTCCGTCTTTTTAATTATGTTGTTGAGCCTGGTTAATCTGCCGGCCCTGGCGCGCCAGACGAGTGACGGCAGCGTCCTGGCCTTTCCGCCTGAATTAAGCCAGTTTCCGCAAATCGGTTTTTATTTCGGCGCCTATGATGCCGCCAATAACTTTATCGAAGACCTGACCGCAGCCGATGTACAACTGCTGGAAAATGGCCATGCCGTGAAAATTAACGAGCTGGTTAAAGTGCAGCCCGGCGTACAGAGTACGGTTGCCATTATCCCGGCTTCCATAATGGAAAGCCGCCTGAACAACGACACCACAACCTATAAATTTATTCGCGATTCATTAATTCAATGGATGTCTTCACAACCGGCCAATACGCCGGATGATTACAGCCTGTCGCTGCCGGGCGGGGTGCAGGTGATTCGCGAGAAAAACCCGGCAACCTGGATTCAATCCCTGCAAACTTATGAGCCTGATTTTAAAGCCCAGGCGAGCTTAAGCAGTTTAACCCAGGCCATAGATCTGGGGACGGACCCCAACCCCAACCCGTACATGAAACGTTCGATTCTGTTAATCATGGCGCTGCCTCCGGCCGATTTGTTAAACAGCCTGCCCAACCTGACCGATCGCGCCATGCAATTGGGGATTCGTATTTCGATCTGGCTGGTCGCGCCGGCTAATGACGCTACCGTTCAACAAAACGCCTCCCCGTTGGTGGATATGGCTCAACGTACCGGCGGTACTTTTTTTATGTTTACGGGCAGCGAAGCTTTGCCTGATTACAACGCCGACCTGAACTCTCTGCGGTATCTTTATCATGTCAGTTTTGACTCGATGGCGCGCGAGAGCGGCAAACAACAACTGGGCATTCACATTGGCCGCCCCGGCCTGGAAATAAACGGCAAACCGCTCACTTATGACCTGTCCATTACACCGCCCAACCCCATATTTTTGGCGCCTCCGGCCCAGGTGTCGCGGGCGCTGCTGCCCGACCAGGGCAGTGCTATGGAAAAACCGCTGTATGATACCAATGAAGTGCTGCTGAAAGTGTTGATTGAATTTCCCGACGGTCACCCGCGCCAGATCAGGGCGACCCGCCTGTTTGTAGACGGCGAACTGGCTGTTGAAAATAAAAACCCGCCTTTCGATCAGTTCCGGTGGAATATTAAGGATTATGAAGAATCTTCTTCTCATAACCTGCGCATTGAGGTGGAAGATATGCTCGGTTCCACCAGTTCCAGCGCTGAGATACCGGTTAACGTGCTTGTGGACCAACCCGCCGGATTTTCAATTGCGCGGTTTATCTCGTTTAACAGCCCGGCGCCTTTAATTGTGGCCGCGCTGCTGGTGGCGGGGGCCGTGTTAATGATCGTTCTGCTGGTTCCGGGTTTGCGAACGCGCTTCAGCCGCTTAAGCCCGCAGAAAGCGCAGTTGGAACGCGATCCATTAACCCAACCGGTGCGCATTCATCAGGAACGCGTGTCGGCGGCGGCGCCCAGCCCCACCGTGCCGCGTTCATTAACCACCGGTCTTTCGGCGCCGGCGCGCCTGCTGCGCCTTTCGGAAAACGGGCATCCCCTGCCTGCCAGCGCCATCTTGTTAAATCGGCGCGAGATCGTTTTAGGCAGCGATATTTTGCAGGTAACCTGCCTGGTGGAAGACCCTTCGGTCAGCCCAGTGCATGCCCGCCTGGTGTATGCGGATGGCGCTTTTATGATTATGGATAACCAGTCTGTGGCCGGTACGTGGATTAACTATACGCCGGTTTCCAGCCTGGGTGTACAATTAGAACATGGGGATATGATTCATATTGGACGGGTGGCTTTCCGTTTTGAATTAAGCGTGCCGCCCGAACAAAAAAAAGCGCGAGTCATTTCTCTTTAATAAACCATGATTCAAACGGAAAAAGCTCACCTACCGGTTACCGCCCAAACGCATGAAGGCATGCGCGGCAAAAACAATGAAGATCGTTTTGCCGTGGCATCGTTCCAAATGGGGCCGTCTTACGGCGGCCTGCCGGTTATGCTGGCTGTGGTTTCCGACGGCGTAGGCGGGCACCGTGCCGGCGAAGTGGCCTCAGAAATGGCCGTTAATATGGTCAGCAACAGTGTGGGGCAGAGCGATGGCAGTACGCCCTTAAAGACTCTCGAGCATGCCATCTGGCAGGCCAGCAATCAGATTGTGGCCCTGGGGCAGACCAATGCCGATTTTGAAGGCATGGGCGCCACCATTGCCTGTGTGATGGTGGTTGGTCACCGGCTGTATACCGCCACAGTGGGCGATTCGCGTATTTATCTGCTGCGCAACGGCCTTGCCCGCCAGATCAGCATTGACCATACCTGGATTCAGGAAGCCCTGGATGCCGGTTTGATTGACCCGGGTGAAGTGGCCGGGCATCCCAATTCGCATGTGATTCGCCGTTATCTGGGTTCTCCCCGCCCGCCCGAGGTCGATTTTCGCATGCGCCTGGAAAATAACGAATCGGATGCCCATGCGTTAACCAACCAGGGCATGCAGCTTAAAGCCGGCGACCGGCTGGTCATTTGCACCGACGGCCTATCAGACCTGGTTAGCGCCCCTGAAATTTTTGAAACGTTTAACAAAAAACCGCTCGAATCGGCGGCGGCGACCCTGGTGGACCTGGCAAATTCACGTGGAGGGCATGACAATATCACCATCGTGGCGTTGGATGTTCCCAACAGCGCTTCACGCCTGGAACACCTGTTAACCCCGCGCAACATATCACTGGTATTAATTGGCCTGTTAATCGCCATCGCGTTAATTGCGGCCATTGCCGTAGGCTGGTTGATTTTCGGCTGGTTCGCGCCGCAATTAACTGCCTCCGGCACGTCCATTTTGCAGCCGGTAATCATTAACCGCACCACCGCTTTACCGGCCGGGACGCAAACGACACCGCAGGCTACTTTTACGCTGGACCCCGGCCGCTCTTTTGATGTTTTGTCACAACCGACGGTTTCGCCGGGCCCGGTTTATCGCACGTATCGGGAAGGGCAAGCCACACTCACCCCCTGGCCGACCAATACCCTGTCGCCGACTTCCACGGCAACTCTTTTATCATCCCAGACAACAGAGACGGTCCAAACACAACCATGAACAAAAAATACATCGTGATTGCCGGTAATATTGGCGTGGGCAAATCGACTCTGGTTGATTTGTTGTGCCACAAATTGGACTGGCAGCCCTTTTTTGAACCTGAAGCCGAAAACCCTTACCTGGCCGATTTTTATGCCAGCATGCAGCGTTGGAGCTTTCATTCGCAAATTTATTTTCTGGCGCGCCGCCTGGAATCTTATCAGGAGTTGGAAGATTTTCGCAGTTCCACCATTCTGGATCGGTCGATCTATGAAGATGCTGAAATCTTTGCGCACAACCTGTATTTGCAGGGGCATCTTAACCACCGCGATTATGACACCTACCGCATATTATATGAGAGTGTCGTGCGGCTGCTGCCGCCGCCCGACCTGGTGATTTATTTGCGGGCGTCGGTTCCCACCCTGCTGCAGCGCATTACCTTGCGTGGGCGCAGTTATGAAGCCGCCATCGACCCGGCTTACCTGGCACAGTTAAATGAGCTGTATGAGGATTGGATCGGACATTTTACGTTATGTCCGGTATTAACCGTCCCGGCCGACCGCCTTGATTACGTCGCCCGCCCCGAACACCTGGAACAGATCAGCCTGCGCGTGCAGCAGCGGCTGGCCGGCAAGGAAGAAGTGCACTTTGATGATTAAACCGCCTGGGGTTTAAGGGATTAACTGTATGGATTTATTAATTAATCGGGTGGCATCCAACCTGGTGCAGGCCGAAGACGGTTTGTGGCTTTCCAGAGATCAATCGGCAGTATCTTACCCCGCCGAAGGCATGGATTTTACCTATCGTCTGGAAGAACGTTCTTACTGGTTTTTACACCGCAACCGCTGCATCATCAGCCTGGTTAACCGTTTTCGCCCGTCCGGCCCATTGTTTGATATCGGCGGCGGCAATGGTTTTGTCAGCCAGGGGCTGCGCCAGGCCGGTCTGGAAAGCATTGTGGTGGAACCCGACCCGGTGGGCAGCCGGCATGCCCTGGTGCGCAGCCTGAAACCGGTCATCGCCGCCACGTTAAATGATGCCGGTTTTTATCAACATTCGCTGCCGGCCGTGGGTTTGTTTGATGTGCTCGAACACATTCAAGACGACCGTGCTTTACTTTTGCAACTGCATGATCTGCTGACGGCGGACGGGCATTTATATA
>JAJTBH010000192.1 GCA_021287005.1 Anaerolineae bacterium | reverse complement strand
CATCCTGCGGTAATCAACTTGATCAGACAGGTGGTCGAATCGGCACACCAATATGGCAAGTGGGTGGGGGTGTGCGGCGAGTTGGCCGGAGACCCTGTGGCCGCCCCTGTGTTGGTCGGAATGGGAGTGGATGAGTTGAGTATGAATCCGGGCGGTATTCCACGCGTGAAGGATTTGCTGCATAAAATGGATTTAAACATGGTGAAAGAAATGGCTGCCAGTGTGCTGGTGTGCGAAACGGCTCCAGCGGCCCGCCGGACGGCAAAAGAATATTTACAAAAGCAAGGCGTTATGTAAAAAATTTGGACACGCAAACAAACCGGGTATGCTTATGGGCATACCCGGTTTGTGCTTAACGGCCGATTTAGGAAAAGTGGGCGGTTTACTGTTGACGAGCAAGCATAATTGTGCATAATCAATATAAATAAGGTGAGGTGATTTTGGCAAATGATCCAGTGACGGGTAAAAAAATTGGACGATATGAACTACGCCAGATGATTGGTGAGGGGGGCATGTCTACCGTTTATCGCGCCTACGACACCGGTTTGGAAAGGGAAGTCGCTTTAAAATTATTCCGGCATGACACATTCAGCCCCAATATTGCGCGACGCATGATAAAACGTTTTGACCGCGAGGCCAAAGCGCTGGCGCGCCTGTCGCATCCCAATATTGTGGAAGTTTTGGATTACGGAGGTTATCAGGAATCGTTGTACCTGGTGATGAAATATCTTTCAGGCGGCACGTTAAAAGATCGGGTAAAAGGAAAACTGGGTTATGCAGACGCTGCAAAAATCATCGTTCCGATAGCACGCGCCCTGGGTCATGCGCATAGCGAAGGTGTGGTGCACCGGGATGTTAAACCGGCCAACATTCTTTTTAGTAAAGAGGGTGTGCCGATGTTGTCTGATTTTGGCATTGCAAAAATTACCGAAGATGAAAAATCGATCTCTTTAACTGCCACCAATGTAGGTGTAGGCACGCCGGAATATATGGCTCCTGAACAGTGGGTTAACCAGGTGTCACCGCAAAGCGATATTTATGCATTGGGCATGGTGTTGTATGAACTGGTAACCGGTATTAAACCCTATGCAGCCGACACTCCCACCGGTGTTGCCATCCGGCAGGCAACCGAAGCGCTGCCCGATCCACGCCGATATACGCCGGATTTACCGCGTAATGTTTCATCGGTAATATTAAAAGCACTGGCTCGCCAGCCTGAAGCACGTTATGCGACTATGGAAGATTTTGCTTTAGCCCTGGAAAACCTGGACGTCCTTGAAGATGGTAAACCTGAGATGGAAAGTTCGGAAGATTCGGCGTTAGATCGGATCAATGACACGCCCGTAATTCCCGAAGCCCGCCGCGCATCCAGTGTTGTTAAAACGCAACGCCTGGCGAGTTATGATTCTTTAACGGTACGGCGGATCAATCCATATGGACATCATTCGGCCTGGATGACTCTGCATATTATATTAACCCTGGTTTTGGCGCTTTTAATCGTCGCGACGGCCATGCTCTCGATTGAAGGAATTATCAGACTGCCTTTTTAATTAAAAAACAATTCGTCGCGGCAGCAAATTTTTAATTCGACCATTAAAAACTTTGCCCCTGCCGAGCAAACGCTGATTCTCATCAAAAACGACGGCGGTACGGGCCGGCAGATCGGGAATCGGGAAGACGCCTTGAATATCTTCACCTCGCAACCAGGCCGTCACTTGCGCGGCATCCAACGTGATAAACCCGTTTTTAAATTGAGCGCCGAAACGGCTGATCCATTCATGCGCGGGAACAAAACCTTCATTTGAATATTCTCCCAATAACATACCGACAGCCTGGAAAGGAATGGCACCAAAATGCTGAATCCAGCGTTCCGGTAATATATAAACCTGTTCCTGGCGCTGCCATAAATTTACGTTTTCCGCTTGAATAAAACGGTTAAGATCGTAACCGTAGGCCGTTAATAACAGGGTATTTAGATTTTCACAATCATGGGGATGCAGGCGTTTCAGTCCGATTTTTTCCAATGGGCGTAAGGGAATTTCGTATTCGGGACCTTGAACCGGTGCAGTTTTGCTAATCAGCGCGCAGAAAAAACCGGAGGTGGCAAAACGGTGGGGGTATAAACGGGCAGCCTGTTGGACAGCCGGGTTAAATTGGCGTGATCCATCGCTTAACAAACCGGGCGCGGGGCTGGGTAATTTCGATTTGAGATTTTTAATTTCAACCGCATTACCAAAAATGGACAAGATATTATCCAAAACCGCTTCATCTTCTTCAGGCGCCAGGGTGCAGGTGGCATAAACAACCTGGCCGCCGGTTTTTAACGCTTGAATGGCGCTGGTTAACAAACGCGTCTGGCGCTGCGAAAGCGTCAATCGTTCCTTGTCTGAAATGGGACGCATGGGATGCGACTCGGTGGAACGTAAATTTTGCATGGAACAGGGGGCATCCAATAATATCCTGTCAAATGTTTCAGGGAACCATCCGCCGAATTTTTCGCCGGGAAAATTGGTTACCGCCGTATGCACCGCGCCCCAGGTTTGCAGAATCAGGCGCAGGGCTGTGATACGATCCAGGCTGGAATCATTTGCGATTACCAGGCCTTGATCAGCGCTACGACTGATTAAATGGGTGGTTTTTCCGCCGGGTGAAGCTGCCATATCCAGAATGAGGGGTGAAGAACCCGCTTCAAAGTCAAACAGTTCCACCGGCAGCATGGAAGCTGCATCTTGAATGTAATACGAGCCCAGGCGATGTTCAATGGTCTGACCCGGCGCAGTTTGTGACTCTTTTACCCACCAACCGGTCGGGCAAAAGGGCACGGCTTGTAAGGTCCAACCATAAGTTTGGGCCCAGGTGTTTACGGCATCTGCTTTCGTTTTAAGCGGGTTGATCCGGATGGCGGAATAAAGCGGCTGGTCCAGTTCTTTAAGCAACTGCGTGTATTCCTGTTCATCCAACAAGGCGCGGTGATATTCCAGAGCCTGTTGTGTGAGTTCGTTTACATTGAGGCGATTTTCGTTACGTTTTTTCTTCATGCGTCTTTTTCGATACAAAAAACCATTTCATTTCCAAAGATCATTTCGGTCACTTTCCAGGGGTTTTCACCGATAATGGATTTAACCAGGTGGCGCTGCCGGTCGGCCAGGTCATGCTGTCCGCTCAAACTGCTGGCGGGTAATGATACCAGAAAATGGCGAACATTTAAGGCCTGCCAGAGCGGCAAATTACATCCACGGCGGCGCTGTTCAAGGCGGTGGGCTTCTTTAAATAAAAAGGCAACATCTGCCTGCACTAAAGGCGGATTAATCAGAATATCTCTTTTTTCAGCCAGGGTTTCAAAACCCAGGTGACCCAAAAACTGGTTAATCAAGTTTAACCGCGGCTGGTGAATATCGTAAGCGTAATAACGAGTTCCGGCGGACAGATTCATCCAGGGAATTGAAAATGGATTTAATGCACAGGCCAGGTCCAGTATTACTTTGGGCTGGCCGGTATGTTCAAAGATACCCTGATAAAATTCATCCAGAATGGGGATGCGTTCTCGCGTGGAAGCATGCGCCTGAAGAATGGGCAGGCAGGCATTTTTTACTTCACCGGGAAGGGGATTGTTAAAAAATAAAGCCAGGCGTTTGCTTTCGGCTGCATAATCTGGGTCGCCCAGATACGGCGCCATGATATTATGCAGCTTCTGCCGAATACTTTTTACTGCTTCTTTTTCGTTACGATGGTTAAGCAATTCAATGCTCACCAGGTCGCGTAAAGTTTCAGCCGGTATTAACAATGATTTGTATTTTTTGGATTGGAGAAGAATTTCTATCTGCGATTCAACTTTTTCATCGAAAGTGGATAAGGGCATAATGGCGGGTTAAACCTTAAAACGTGAAATCAAGCCGGTAACGTTCACCGTCATGGTAGAGAGATTATCGGCAGCTTTTGCCAGCTCACCGGCTTCACCGCTGAGTTGTTCGGCAGTAGCGCCGACCTGTTCAACGGCAGCGCTGTTTTGTTCGGCGATACTGGCTATATTTTCAATTGATTGTGAGACCAGGTTTGAATCTGATGACATTTGCGCGGTGGCTTGATTGTTTTGATCAACTACCGAGCTAACCGAGTCCATCGCGGCAACCAATTCTGCCGACAGTTTACGCATGGTTTCGGTGGCATTAACTGTGCCTGAGGCGCGTTTAATCACGGCTTCAACCGCTTCCATAATATCACTTAATGCCTGGCCGGCTTCGTGAGCGCGATTGACACCGTTTTCAACTTCTTTAGCTCCGTTGTCCATAGTGTTAACGGCCTCGGAAACGGAGACGTTGATGCTTTCAATAATTTCCGCAATTTCATGAGATGAATTACTGGCCCGGTCTGCCAGTTTGCGTACTTCATCGGCAACAACGGCAAAACCCTTGCCGTGCACTCCGGCGCGAGCTGCTTCAATGGCGGCGTTTAATGCCAGTAAATTGGTTTGAGAGGCAATTGTATCCAGGGCTTCAATAATAGATGTGATCTGTTCGGAGCGCGTGCCCATTTCTCTTACTTTTTGAGCCGAAAGCCCAACCGTGGTCTGGATATTTTCCATGCCTTTAACCGTCTCACGCACTTTTTCAGACCCGGCGCGGGCAACTTCGCCGGCACGACTGGCTTCGGAAACCACAACGCTGGCGTTTCCATTCACGCGTTGAATGACTTCGCTTAGTTTTACAGTTACTTGAGATGCCTGATTTACCGCGCTGGCCTGTTCGTCCGCACCTCTGGCGATACTTTCGATCGATCGAGACATTTCATCAATCGATGATGCGGTTCGTGAGATGCTGTCGGTGGATGACAGAACACCTTGAGAAACTTGCTGGATGGTGGTCGAAATTTGTGCCGCTGCATCGCCTGTCTGGCGCGAAGATAAAGCCAGCGTTTCACTGGAATCCTGTAATCTTTCCGTTTCGTTTTTTAACTCATTAATCAGACTTTGCAGTTTTTGAATCATAAGATTAAAATCCTGCCCAAGTGCGTCCTGTTCTGATTTGATTTCCATTGAGAAATTTAATTCGCCATTTGCCACACGGTGTGCGGCTTCAGCCAGGCTCTTAACCCGCTTGCTAATTTGTCTTAACGCCTCTGCCACCTGCCCTATTTCATCCTGGCTTTTAACAAATATTTCTTCGTCGAGGCGCCCGTCAACAATATGGTTGGCGTTTTTTACCAGCAGGTTTAAAGGCTGCATGAATTTTGTAATGGAAAAAGAAACAATTATGCTGAAGATGAGTAAAGCAGCCAGACCAATCCAGAGAAATGTCTGACCAACGGGCATGGAATCTTTCGTCATTACACTTTGTGGAAGGGAAAGAACCAATAAAGATCCATTATTAAGCGGAGCAGTAAACCAGACCGATGATTGATTGTTATTTAAATCAGGAATGTTTTGCAGGTGCCCACCGCCGGAACCGATCTGCTGATTTATCCAATTTTCCAGGAGAGGTTTAAATGAAACATCCACAAAGGTAAATACCGATGAGTTGTTTATTTTCTGTAATCCGGCCGAAGCCAATAAACTTCCATCCGGCGTCATAATAAAAACATAGCCGTTTTGTAAATCGCCGGAATAAATCCCGGATAGATAATTTTGTAAATCATCGGGGCTATTGGCAGTTTGTTGCCGGTTGGTTAATCCGGCGTTTATCAATGCTGTAAATTGTTGTGTTTTTTGTTGATATTGTTCTAACATTAAAGCTTGAATTGCACTTGATGTAACCCAAAGCGTAGCTGCCATCATAGTGACCAGTAAAATAAACATACTGGGTATGTAGATTATTAACATTTTACCGGCTAATTTTTTAAACATTCCTGCTCCCAGAAATACCCATTAATAACGATCAAATCCGGTTATTTTTAGTAATCAAACCACACTTTAATTTTACGCCTATCTCGATTATTGAGCAATTGCTAACGGATTAATCAATTTTTATTAAATCAAACGATTTTATCGAAAAATCATGGCAGCCGGAATTAATAACAACCAGGAAAATTTGGCCAGATCAGCATCGATTAAAGAAATAAATATGGATAACAAAAAGACGCCGGGCAACATCAACGATGAAAAAGCTTCATGTCGGATAACATCAGCCGAGATATCCATTTCAACCTGTTTGTTTTGTTTTGCTGCATAAAACCACAAAAAAGCCGACATACAACCGCTAAAAATCATACTTAATGCATAAAAAATCGTGGCGGTACGATTGCCATATTCGCTTATGACGGATGTCGGGAAAGGAATGAAAATGATACTCATTAAAAAAAGCAAATTTAACCAGATGAGACGCCGGTTTAGGACTTTTAATAAACTGAATTTTCGATGGTGGCCCAACCAGAAAGACCCGATACTCCAAAAACTGATGAAAAATCCCAGGTAACGAGGCCAGATGCCAATTAACGCCTGGAACAGGCTGGAATCATCGACAGAATGCAGCTCGGGTAATCGTAATTCGAGCGCCAACAAAGTTATGGCAATGGCAAAAACTGCGTCACTAAAAAATACCACTCTTTCAAAATCAAGGCTTCCTTCAAAAACAAACTTTTGTTTTCCAGGATCTATTGTTCTATTTTCAGGTTCGTCACTCATTGATCGTCTCGTTTTCAAAGTTTAAATTTCATGACGAGTGATTGCAATTTATCTGCCATACCTGCCAATTTCTGGGCTGCCAAGGCAACTTCTTCAATATCATTGCTCATTTCTTCGGCCGACGCACTGACTTCCTCGACGGCTGCATTATTTTCTTCACTAACACTGGCAATGCTATCGATGGCATCTGAAAGCTCGGAAGCGCGTGTGGTCATCTCCTGCGTGGCTGCGGTATTTTCTTCAACAACTGCCGAAACGGATTCGACTGATGATACCATCTGGTTTGCAGCAGCCAGAGTCGTTTCGGACAATGCAGCCGTTTCCTGCGCCTGCTCATAAACGGTCTCCACAGCTTTAATAATGGTGGTTAATGCACTCCCGGCTTCATTGGCATGAAAAACGCCATTTTCAACTTCAAGTGAAGATTCATTCATGGCGTCAACTGCTTCAGTAAGGGTCTGTTGGATATTGGAGATCAATCCGGCTATCTCTTTTGTGGCAGTGGATGAACGTTCGGCCAGCTTACGCACTTCTTCCGCTACTACCGAAAAACCTTTGCCCTGCTCACCGGCGCGAGCAGCCTCAAT
>JAJTBH010000191.1 GCA_021287005.1 Anaerolineae bacterium | reverse complement strand
CGGCATGCGGATCGGCATCCAACTCAACAGCCGTGAATCCCCCGGAGTGGGCCTGTTCCAGCATGTGTTCAAATAACATACGTCCGATTCCGCGGCCTATGGCATCCGGTAAAACCCATAAATCCTCAAGAAGCGCACCGTTTGACGATTCGGTTATCAGGCGATACCACCCCAGAGTTTCATTTTCATGCATGATTTTGCAGACGATATCCCGGTTGATTGACTCGCTGGTAATGATTGCACTGTGGCTTAATTGATCCATCCACTCACGCGGATAATTCCAATAAGCTTTGGATTTCAGGCAGATCTCTCTTAATAATGCAGCATCTTTTTCCTGAGCGGGGAGAATTACCATTGTTTAATTATATCGATAATTTAACCGGGAATATTTGAGAGGACAATAAAACACCCCCCTTGCAGGAGGTGTTTTATTGTATTTATCCAGTTGTTTTTTGTCAGGCGCGTTTGATGAGGTGTAGCAAATATAAGAGTACGATGGCACCTACCAGGGCCGTCACCAGAGACCCGATCAATCCATTGGCGGATAATCCAAACAGGCCGAAAATCCAGCCGCCTAAAAACGAACCAACCACACCAACAATCAGGTCTCCCAACAGGCCGAATCCGCCGCCTTTCATAATATGCCCGGCCAGCCATCCGGCTACGAGACCGATCAGTAAAAAGAGAATTAAGCTTTGACCTTCCATGATTTAACCTCCTTGTAAAAAGCTTCATAAAAGTAATTTCTCTTGAAATAAACACCCTTATTAAGGTATTTATGATCATTATTATATAAATTAATAAAAAATTGGAATGAGAAAAATTTCCCTTAAGGTGTTCCGGCAAGCCTGATTTGGTATATACTTTTATTAAGTATGATTATGTTGGAATGGGGGTGAAACGTTGATTTGTAAATGATTGATGGGGGAATAAAATAACCGATGTTTTTTATTGGATCAAAGATTGCAACAGAAAAGGTTGAATTTACCCTTAAAGGGGTTGTTCGAATGATAACCGGGTGAATATAATAAATAGAATAATTTATAACAATGTAACCCGCATCGGTAAAACTGAGTTCTTAATCTGTAAGATGTGGATTAAAATCCAATATTTTCGGGTCTGAAAAACCTTCGGGAATTAAGGTCAAGTTTGTTAAAGGATCTTAAATTATGAGCTTTACATTTTACGCATTACCATCCATTTTATCTTCGGTGGTGATGCTGGCAATTTTGATTTATGTATATGTTCATCGCCGTAATTCTACCGGCGCATGGCAGTTTTTGAGTATCATGGTTTGCAGTATTATCTGGTCGTCCGGTTATGCCATGTCGTTACTCAGCACCGGGTTGGATCAAAAGATGTTCTGGTTTAATCTGTCGCAAATCGGTCCTGATTTTTCTCCTGTATTCTGGTTGTTTTTGATCTTTGAATATTGCGGTCACGGCGACCTGCTGCATCGTAAATGGGTCGGCACCCTGTTTATTATCCCCGTTATCACCACCATTTTAATGTGGACCAACGACTGGCATCATTTGCTGCGTCTGGGCGTGATTTTGCAGCCATTAAACGACCAGGTCAGTTATATCTCAATTGATCATGGGCCCTGGTATATCCTTGAGGCTTTTTATGGATATGCCATTGTCGCCGCTACATTAATCGTCATCATTCGTTTCCTGACCTGGTCTTCCTCGCGGCAGCAAACAATTACCTTATTGGGCGCCATGCTGCTGCCCATTATTTTTAATTTATTGGATGTGTTTAGAATTAATCCGCTCAAACCTTTTGGTTCCACCAGTATTATTTTTTCAGTAGTAGGTTTGATTTTAACCTGGGGACTTTTTCGCCAGCGGCTGTTGGATATTACCCCGATTGCGCGCAATAAGGTGCTGGAAAGTATTGGCGATGGCGTAATTGTGCTGGATGAAAAGAACCGCATTGTAGACGTTAACCCGGCGGCCTGTTACCTGTTCGATTCGGATTGTAATTTACCCGCCGCATTTGTTGGCAAAGATATCCGCGAGGTGTTATCGCTCTGGCCGGAGTGGAGCGAACAAACAGCCGTTGCGACTGATTCAAATGTGCAGTTGGCATTAAAACTGAACGGCGAACGACATTTTTTTGATGTCACGGTCTCTTCCTTATATGACAACCGGGGAATATTTGTCGGTTGGGTATCCATTTTTCACGATATCACTGAAGAGAAAGAAAAGAACGAACGATTGCAGAGCCAGTTAAATGAAATTCAACATCTGCAAGTTCAACTGCGCGACCTGGCGGTACGCGACCCGCTGACCGATTGTTTTAACCGGCGTTACCTGGATGAGATGTTATCGCGTGAATCATCCCGTGCCGATCGTAATGAGATTATGATCGGGCTGGTCATGATTGACCTGGATCATTTTAAACGGGTTAATGATACCTATGGCCATGCCACCGGCGACCAGGTGTTGCAGGCGGTCGGCCAGCTATTGCAGCAGCGTGTTCGCCTGGGGGATATGGTGTGCCGCTACGGAGGCGAGGAATTTTTGATCGTTTTCCCCGGTATAAACCTGGCATCGGTGACCGAACGGGCCCAGAGCCTGTGCCACCTGATTGCAGCTTTACAGGTTCCGGGGCCGGCCGGTGCGGTGGTTAAAGTGACGGCTTCGGTTGGAGTGGCGCTTTACCCGACGCATGGAGAACGAATTGCCCTGGCGTTGGAACATGCCGATCAGGCTTTATATTCCGCTAAAAATGCCGGGCGCAACAGTGTGTGCGTCTGGCAGACGCCCGCGACTTCGCAGTTTATGCTGTAATTTTTTAAAAAACTTACCACATATTACCGATTAATTGGATTCCCAGTGATGAGAGCATCACGGCCAGCCAGGTAATGCCGCCCAGTGCCAGAGCCTTGGGACCGGCGGTAATGAATTTCTTCATGTTGGTATTTAACCCGATGGCGCCCATGGCGCTGATGATTAAAAACTTGCCGGCCCAGGCCAGTGATTTACTGATTTCCAGCGGCAGCAATCCCAGGCTGCGGATGATGGCGGCCAATAAAAATCCGATTACAAACCAGGGAAAAACTTTTACAAACGAAAACAGGTTTTCATCTTTGTTGCGGCGGGCATAGGCGATTGCCAGCACCAGAGTAACCGGCACAATCATCAGGCTGCGGGTTAACTTGACGATGGTGGCAAAATTGCCGGCGGCGTTGCTGAATGAATAACTGGCCGCCACCACGGATGAAGTATCATTGATGGCCGTGCCGGCCCACATGCCAAAGCCGGTGTCGGAGAGCGCCAGCATATGACCCATCAGCGGGAATAAAAAGACGGCGATCACATTAAAGAGGAAGATGGTTGAGATGGAATAGGAAACATCCTGGTCGTCGGCATGGATGGCGGAGGAAGCCGCAGCAATGGCCGACCCGCCGCAAATGGCAGTGCCAACGCCAATCAGCGTGCCAAGCGTACCGTTGATTTTTAATACAGGCCTGAAAATTAGAACGGTGATAAAAGCAGTGGAAAGGGTGATTAAAATAACCCATAATGATTGTTGCCCCACTGTTAATACACTGCCAATGCTCATTTCAAAACCCAGTAAAATAACGGCCAGTTGCAGGATATATTTTGAGGTGAAACGGATGCCGGCGTCAAAAGAGACAGGGCGCTGCCAGAGGGAAGCTATGATAATACCCAGAGTGATGCTGAATACGGCGCCGCCCACCACAGGTATCCAGGTTCCCAGCAAATAAGCGACACCGGCAATCATGAGGGATAAGATGATACCCGGTAATAACGGTAATACACGATCTTTCATAGTGAAAAGATCCTTTCTGATCCTGTTGGAATGGAGCTTAATATACCCGTTTTAAAATCATATGTAAAATAATATAATATAATAAAAATAATAGGTAATTGCTTATGAATTTTCGACACCTGAACATTTTTCTGGTTGTGAGTGAAGAATTAAACATGACGCGTGCAGCGCGCAAGTTATATATGTCGCAGCCATCGGTCAGCCAGGTGATTGCCGAGTTGGAAGATTATTACGAAACACGCCTGTTTGAGCGATTAAATCACAGGCTTTACCTGACGGCGGCAGGCATACGTTTGCAAGCGTATGCCCGTCATTTGATTAACCTGGAGGCGCAGGCGAAAAAAGAACTGGCGGATGTCGGCCGCGCGGGTCTGCTGCGGGTAGGGGCCAGCCAGACGGTCGGGGCTTATTTATTGCCGGATGTTATTAAAAACTTTCGAGAGTTTAACCCGCAGGTAGAGATTTTCAGCCGGGTCGAGAACACCTGGGATATTGAACAATTTTTACTTGAAGACCGGTTGGACCTGGGACTGGTTGAAGGGCGTATTCACTCATCCGATCTGCTTGAAAGAACCATTGTGGCTGATGATTTAAGTATTGTCTGTGCGCCAGAGCATTCCCTGGCGTTAAAAGTACAGGTTTTACCGACCGATCTGTCGTTTTATCCTTTTATTGTGCGCGAGGTGGGCAGCGGCACCCGGGAGATTTTTGCCAATCAAATGCTGGCAGCCGGCGCGACCTGGAAAGAATCAGGGGTCTATAACAGCAGTGAAGCCATTAAGCGGGCTGTCATGAATGACCTGGGATTGGCGGTTTTGCCCATGATTGCCATTAAACGCGAAATCGAAGCGGGTACATTGATCGCTCTTAACGTACAGGGATTAAGCTTGCAACGCCAGTTTAACCTGGTATATCACCGTCAGAAATTCATTTCAAAGGCCATGCAGGCTTTTTTAAACAGTCTGACGATTTTCCAAGCTATCACTTTTATTCCTAAATAAGAAAAAAGATTATAATACAATCTTGTCCGAATTATCGGAATAGTTTTTTTTTGTAACTATTTCGTGCGGATACATTTTATTGGTTATATTAAGGGGGAACCAGTATAGATTTATAAATTTAGGAGTATGGCAAGTGGTCACCCCTTTGTCTTTTAGACCAAGATCCCATCTTGTATCACAATTTAAAATCATTTCAAGGCTTGGCAGTCTTGTCGTTTGCCTGTTTGGATTTTCCGTTCTGTTGGGCTGGTTTTTACAAAACCCGTTTCTGATGGGGGCTATCACCGGAAACGATATTATGAAACCCAATACAGCCATCGGGTTTATATTAAGCGGCATGGCCCTGTATTTGATTAATCCACCCCCTTCGATAAAAAATAATGGCCTTAAATCCGGATTAAAAACCCTGGCATGTTTTTTTGCATTAATGGTGATTTTTCTGGGGATAATAACCATGATGGAATATGCCTTAAATTGGAATTCGGGCATTGATCGGGTTTTAATTAATTGGGTACCCAATATTCCCAACCCCGGTCGTATGGCTTTTAATTCTGCGCTAAATTTCGTCCTCATCGGTTTAGCGCTTTTGTTGATGGATGTAGAATGTTTTAATGGAAAACGACCGGCGCAATGGTTGATTGCCATTGAGAGTATGATCGCTTTAATGGCCCTGGTGGGTTATCTTCACAATATTTCAGCTTTATATGGCGACATATTTGTGTTTAACCCGATGACGCTGAATTCCGTTTTTGCATTTATGCTGGTGGCCATCAGCGGTCTGTTGGTATATCCGGATCAGGGTTTTATGGTGGCGTTGATCGAGGGCGGCATCGGAGGAGCCGTCGCCCGGCGGTCACTGGTGGCAGCCTTGTTAGTACCCATCGCATTGGATGCTCTTACCCTGGCGGGGGAACGTTGTGGCCTGTATGATTCCAATATCCGGGATGCCATTTTTATCATGTTTATTACGGCTGCCATTGCCATCTTTGTTTTAAAGATGAGCCGCCAGTTGTCTCGTATGGAGATGGAACAGCAAAAGGATGTGCTGGAACTTAATAAAAAGATTATTGAATCTTCTTCGGTTGGCATTTTTGCCTGTCATGCTGATGGCCCCTGCATTATTGCCAACCCGGCAGTGGCGCGCATCTCGGGCGCAACCGTTGAACAGATGCTGGAATTAAATTATAAAGAGCTTAATAACTGGAAAATTAACGGCCTGTATGATAAGGTCGAACTTGCTTTAAAGACTCGCCAGGATCAACAGGCTGAAACACATTTAACCAGCGCCTTTGGCAAAGATATCTGGATAAACTATTACATCACCACATTTATTTATTACAATGAACTGCATTTTTTGATCATGACGGAGGATATCACCAAACGTAAACTGGCCGAACAAAGAATAACCAGTTTGATGGATTTTAATCAAAAAATCCTGGATATCTCCCCTGTAGGCATTCTTACATTTTTATCAGAAGGCCCCTGCGTTTCGGCCAATGAAGAGGCCTGTCGCATTGTAGGCGCCCGACATGATCAGCTTTTGGCTCAGAATTTTTTTCATATTCGTTCATGGCAAAAATCAGGATTACTGGAGCTGGCAAAACAAGCCCTGTCTGAAGAATGTGAGAAAAGCGGCGTCATTAATATGGTTACAACTTTCGGTAAACATATCTGGGTTGATTGCCACTTAATCCCGTTTATCTCCGGCGATGACCGTCATCTTCTTTTAACCTTTGTTGATATCACTGAACAAAAACTGGCGGAAGATTCGCTCAAAGTTTATACCGGCCGGCTTGAAAGAAGCAATCGCGATTTGCAAGAATTTGCTTATGTAGCATCGCATGATTTGCAAGAACCCCTGCGAAAAATACAGGCTTTTGGAGACCGGTTGGTGAGTAAATACAGTGATAAGCTGGATGAAACCGGCCGCGATTATATCAAACGTATGTCGGATGCCAGTAAACGGATGCAGATATTGATTAACGGATTGCTCACTTTTTCGCGGGTTGGCACTCATGCTCAATCTTTTGAAAAAGTAAATTTATCTGATGTGGTTAAAGAGGCATTAATTGATCTTGAAGACCGTATACTTCAAACGGGGGGCAAAGTGGAGCTGTTTGATTTGCCGGAGATTAATTGCGACCCCGCACAGATTCAACAATTATTTCAAAACCTGATCGGCAACGCTTTAAAATTTCATCATCCTGACCGGAACCCGTTGATTAAAATCACGGCGGAACTGACCGAAAATATTTGTACCGTCCATGTGGAAGACAACGGCATCGGTTTTGAACAACAGTATGTGGAACGGATTTTTAAACCATTTCAAAGGCTGCACAGTCGCGATGAATATGAAGGCACGGGCATGGGCTTGGCCATTTGCCGCCGGATTGTTGAAAGGCACGGCGGCACAATTTCGGCCAATGCCAGGCCTGAAGGCGGCGCAGCATTTATTTTTAGTATACCT
>JAJTBH010000190.1 GCA_021287005.1 Anaerolineae bacterium | reverse complement strand
TCACGATACTCATAACGGTGCATGTTAACAAAATATGACCGCCCGTTATGCTGGCGCTGGCGTGCTTCAACATTGGCAAAACGGCCGTCAAGTTCTTCCTGGTTTAACACCTGTAACAGGTGATCTTCCGTGATGGCGGCGCAGGTACAAAAAATGACAACCAGAGCAGCGTCTCGTATTTTGGCTTCATTAAAAACATAATAGCCACTTGTGGCTTTGTTAATTTTTGCCTTACCCTCGGGGCTTGCGGTTGTTATAAAATGCCAGGGCTGTGAATTGGTGGAAGAAGGGCTAAAACGTAATAAACTTTCAATCCGTTTGATTTGATCAGGATCGAATTTGCGAGTCGGGTCGAAAATCTTGGTCGTATAACGAGACAAAATAAAGGGCGTGATATCCATGAGAACCTTCTGTGTTAATAAATAATTATGGGTTGAAATTTAAAGCGAAGTATGCCATGACAGGGTAAAATAGACAAGTACGCACATTTATGTAACGTAGGTCCTAAAATGTACCTGTAGGAGGTGAAATATGTTAAAGGATGCTCCTGTTTATAATTGCCCGGTGGAAGCCACACTGGATATCATTGGCGGCAAGTGGAAAGGGGTGATTGTTTATCATTTATTGGAAGGCCCTCGTCGTTACGGCGAATTGCAGCGGCTTGTTCCAACTGTCACTCGCCGGATGTTAACCCTCAATTTGCGAGAATTGGAAGATAACGGAATTGTTCACCGGGAGGTTTTCCAGCAGGTACCGCCAAAAGTGGAATATTCTTTGACAGAATATGGCCACACACTCAAACCCATCATTCTGGCCTTACGCAGTTGGGGGATTAAATATATGGAAAATATAAAAACCGGTGGTTAAGAGGTTAAAAAAGGATGAATGTTATCAAAAATTGAAGCAATAATATTTGTAGTTTTTAATTTCAAGCTATATAATAAGAATGAAAGTACAAGTATTGGGAAATTTAACCGTTTATGAATAATTTTTCCAATACCCTTATCGTTTTATTAATGTATGTAATTTATTCTTATGGGTAATTGAAGTCAAATTTCCCTTAACATTACAACATTTCGCATACCGGCTCATAAGAATAGGGGATACTCTTATGGACGAAAGCATACTTTTTTCCAATGAGCTCATTGACGAATTTGAGCATTCATTATTGGTACTCGATCGTATTTCCATAAAAAAAATGTTGGGGGACCCACAGGGTGAAATACCACCCTACAGACGCGTTGAAGAGCTTGTCATACCGGCATTGGAACGGATCGGAGAGAAATGGACCACCGGAAAAATTTCTCTATCGCAAGTTTATATGAGCGGAAAAATTTGCGAGGAAATGGTAGATCTCATTCTTCCCCCGGCAGATCCATCGCGTAAAGATTATCCGCCAATGGCGATTGCAGTTCTCGAAGATTATCATTTTCTGGGAAAACGAATTGTATATTCAAGTCTCCGCGCCAGCGGGTTTGAATTACTTAATTATCCGCGCCTGGATGTTGAAGGACTTGTGCAGTGTGTAAAAAAAGACAAAATAGAGATACTTTTTATCTCAGTTTTAATGCTTCCATCGGCATTGCGTGTTAAAGAATTGCGGTCCAGATTAAATCAATTGACATGGAAGGTGAAAATTGGCGTGGGTGGTGCTCCCTTCCGCTTTGACGATAGCCTCTGGCAGGAAGTAGGCGCAGATGCAGTGGGGAAAAATGCGGCTGATGCAATTCCCATGGTAGGAAAATTAATAGGGGGTTGATCATGACAACACAAACTTTAACTTCATTGGATCGTATCCAAATTACTTTAAACCATCAAGAAGCGGACCGGGTGCCTTTTTTATTACCTGCCATAATGCAGGGCGCCAGAGAGCTTGGGTTGACCATTCACGATTATTTCTTAAAAGCGGAAAATGTGATTGAAGGGCAATACCGTATACGTCAAAAATTGGGTCACGATGCGGTTATCGGTTTTTTTTATGCGGCTCTTGAGATGGAAGCCTGGGGCGGTGAAACGATCTTTACCGAATATGGTCCGCCAAATTCAGGTACGATTATTATCAACAAACCGGAAGATATCCTTAATCTTCAATCCCCAAAGATAAAAGAATCCGCCCGATTGCATGAAGTGATTAAAACAATACAGGGGTTAAAAGAACGAGTTGGGCATGAGGCCCCGGTGATTGGTTGTGTGGTATCTCCATTTTCTCTGCCGGTAATGCAGATGGGCTTCGATCGATATTTTGATTTACTTTATGAACGGCCGGATCTATTTGAACGCCTGATGCAATTAAATGAAGAATTTTGTGTCGAATGGGCAAATACTCAGCTTGAGGCAGGTGCGTCGGTAATTTCATATTTTGACCCGGTATCCTCGCCAACCATAATACCGAAAGAACTTTATTTAAAAACCGGGTTTAAGGTTGCAAAACGCACCATTTCTAGAATCAAGGGAAATGTCATGACAGGTTTTGCGTCGGGGCGTTGTTTGCCGATCATTGATGAAGTGGTTCAAACGGGAAGTATTGCCGTTGGTTCCGGATTTCTTGAAGATTTGCATACGGTAAAAATGGCTTGCAAAAACCGGTTGGTTTTAATGGGAGATTTAAACCCAATTGATATGCGTTGTTGGGACGAAAAAGAAGTTGAAAGCAGAATTAAAAAGAGCATTGCCGGCGCAGGGCCTGGCGGTGGTTTCATTCTCACTGATATGCATGGCGAAATTCCCTGGCAGGTGTCGGATGAGACCTTGCTGCAGATTTCAGATGCTGTAAGGAGGTGGGGACAGTATCCTTTGCGGTGGATTGGAGAGGAGGAAAATGGCCGGATTATGCCTTCTGCTATGTAACAATTTTCGGCGAGAAGCGGAGGAGATTGTAAAAAAAGATGATTTTAGTGAAATTGAAATTATTTATTACCCCTGTTTTTGCCGGTATAAAAATCAAAATTCTGATACCCTTGAGCAAATAATTTTCCGCCAAAGAGAATCCGGAAAACATGTAATAATTTTTGGCAGTGAATGTTTATCACCTTATCGTCACCTTACAGGGGATGATTGTAACCTGGTGGTTATGGAGCAATGTTTTAATATGGTTGCCGATCCCACAATTGTATTATCGGCAATGCAAGAAGGGGCATATTTATTAACTTCCGGTTGGTTAATGGATTGGCAAAAACAAATTGAGTCATGGGGATTTGATAAAAATACGATTAAGGAATTTTTTAGCGAAAGTATCTCCAGCCTGGTTTTGTTGGATACCGGAATTTCTGCGGATAGCCATATTAAATTAAATAAATTTGCGTCTTATACCGGCATGCCTTCTCGAATTATCCCGGTTGGAACAGGTTATTTTTCTCTTTTCTTAAAACAGTTTATATTAAATTGGCAACTCAACCAAAAAGTGAATCACAAAAGCGACTCTGAAGAACATACGATAAGTACGGCTGCAAATTATGCCATGGCTATGGAACTTTTGGTTGGCCTGACAAAAATTTGGAATGAAGATAAGGTTATTGAGGCGATCCTGGAAATATTTTCAATGCTTTTTGCGCCAAAACAGGTGGAATATATTCCATGGAATGAAAATCGTCCCGGCAAAATAGTTGTTTTATCAGCAGATTATTTTTCAGATGAACAGTTGGAAACCTGGTTGAATGTTTCCAATGACGATGAAACCTGGCAGGAAACCGACGGGGGCTTTTTATTAAGGATTCGATATATCGATAAAACCGTGGGTGGTTTGGCAGTGAAGTCAATCGCCTTTCCTGAATATCGAAACCAGTATCTGAACCTGGCCATAGAAGTGGCGCATTTGTGCGGGTTGGCGATTATTAATGCACGCACCTATCAGGAGATTCAAAGGTTTAATGCGGAACTGGAAAACCGCGTTCAGGAGCGCACTTCGGAACTGGTTGTAAAAAACCAGCAGTTACGCGCCGAAAGCCAGGAACGCCAACGTGCAGTTGAAGCATTACAGGAAAGTGAATCGCGTTACCATGCCGTTGTTTCATCTTTGACTGAAGGGATTATTCAAATTAATACTGACGGCATGATCCTGACTTACAACACGAGTGTGATGCAAATTTTAGGTCTGTCGAGAATGAAGATAGCCGGTTCAACTTTACAGAAACTTGCGTTGGATACCATTCATGAAGATGGTTCTGTTTTCCCCATAGAAGAACACCCGATGTTAATGTCTCTAAAAACAGGATTACCATGCCTGGGTGAAATAATGGGACTTCGCAAAGCGGATGGTGAATTGACCTGGTTATTAATCAATTCGCAACCCATGTTTCATCAAGACGACCTGTTACCTTATGGTGTCGTTGGATCTTTTTCGGATATAAGCAACCGCAAACGAAGCGATGAACAAATCAGAAAAAAAGTCGAGCAGTTATCCACTTTACGGACGATCGACCAGGCTATTTTAGCCAGTCAGGATATTGATCGTGTTTTAGATACAATATTAAAAGAGACGCTTGACCGTTTGGAAATTGATGCGGCCGATATTTTACGATTAACTCCGGAGACCTCTGAATTAAAGTATGTGGCCGGCAGGGGGTTTTATTCACATGATATTGAATTGACTCATGTACTTATCGGTGAGGGTTATGCAGGTCAGGCTGCTAATGAACAACGAGTAGTTCACGTTGACCATCTAAATAAGTTTCCGGTGAAGTTTACCAGACCTGAATTAATTAAAAATGAAAATTTCAGCAGTTATTATGCCGTGCCGCTTCAGGCAAAAGGGCGTTTGGTTGGTTTATTGGAGGTCTTTCAACGGACCAAAACGTATCATGACCTGGAATGGATTAATTACCTGGAGATATTGGCCGGTCAGGCAGCAATTGCCGTAGATAATTGGGATCTTTTCTCAAATTTACAAACCACAAATCTGGAACTTAACCAGGCTTATGAAACAACCCTTGAGGGTTGGTCGCATGCCCTTGATTTACGTGATAAAGAAACCGAAGGGCATACTCAGCGGGTGACCACAATGACCGAGCAGCTTGCCCGGTACATGGGCATGAATGAAAATGCGCTGGTTGACATCCGGCGGGGGGCGCTGCTGCATGATATTGGAAAAATGGGTGTTCCGGAGCACATTCTGCTTAAGCCGGATAAATTAACCGAAGATGAATGGAAAATCATGAAAACCCATCCCAAAATGGCTTATGATCTCTTGTCTCCTATAGCTTATTTAAAAGGGGCGTTGGATATACCCTATTGCCATCATGAGAAGTGGGATGGAACAGGGTATCCGCGCGGGCTAAAAAGAGAAGAGATTCCATTGGCGGCGCGTATTTTTGCCGTGATTGATGTTTACGATGCATTAACATCCGATCGCCCATACCGGGCAGCCTGGTCAAAGGAGATGACGATTGACTATCTCAATAACCTTTCCGGATCTCATTTTGAACCACGGGTTGTGATATCGTTTTTGGAAGTTTTAAGAAACAATAACTTTGAAGATTAAAACTGCACTATAGTTTGATGGATTTAATTTAATCGGGTCGTAATATAAAAAGGCATAACCTGGCGCAAATGGATGATTGATTCCAATGTGTTGGTCGGGAAAATTTTACAAATTCAATTTAATTTGGATAATGTTGGTCGTTCAGGATTATGCATTCGGGAGAAAATCAAAGATGCTGGTCTGGTTTATGGCCGGTTCGATTTCATTAATTAACTTGAGAGCCTCTTTTTTGTAAAAACCAAGATCGATGTCATATCCTTCAAAGGGCAAAGAAACATTAAGATCGTTTAACAGTTGGGCATGATAACCAACATAGAGACCGGTTTCACTTTTATTGGCAGTGTTCTTTTTAACAAGCACCCCGCCTCGCCGGCTGATGTAAAATCGATTTGTTTTTTGCAGCTTTATCGATTCTTTAACAGTGCGATATTCAAGGGTGAAATCTCTGCCGGATTTTTGAGAAATACAAAAGTCTAAAATATCCCGCGTTTCAGACAGCGTTTGATCCACAGATTTGCCATTGATAAAATATTCATATAAACAACGCGGCACGATGGGATACCTGTATCCCTTTTTTAAATCAATATCTTTAATATAACGTCCCTTCTCCTTGGTCTTTCCATCTGCTTTGCGGGTGATGTAGTTGTTTACATCCGATCGAACATAGAGGGCATAATCGGTCTGTTCAAGTTCAAAACCGGTTTTATTTTGCCACCAGGCGCATATTTGTTGATATGTCTGATTAAGATGGGCGGGTATTCTGGCGACAATGCCATCTGTATTGGCCGATATCACCTCAATCCCTTGCAGGGCGAGGGCTTCGATTAACATTAATAAATATAATTGGCCTGAAACGGTGACAGACAGCATGGCTTTGGCGTCTTCAAGCCAAAAAGCGTCACTGCCCAACTTTCCAAAAATGGAGTTAATCGTAATTTTCAGCCCGTCTGCCTTCACCTTATCGCCAGAACGTTTGGCATCCATGCGCTCTTGGGTAATTTTTTGTAGAATCTGAATAAAATTATCGTCAAGATGGGCCGGCTTGATTTTGTTTTTAATCATAATACTGGGATAATAACTGGCCACATCGGCATCTCTGATTAAAAATTGATCGGATGTTTCAAATTTTGCGGGTTCATCACGGCTATGCAAACCACCGGTGCCCAAATCGTAACCGGTATTGTCGATGTAAACCGTACGCTGATAAGCATAACCGGTTTGTGATGTAACCACCATGCCGGCCAGATCGTTTTTTAACCGGCGCAGTGGATCGGTTTGAAAATCGATATTGGCGGCAATACAATCCGAAAGGTTAACCGCGGGCCGTTTGGTTCGCAAATTTCTTAATCGACCTGGGTCGATTCCCATCTCTCTGGCGTAAATTTTTTCAAGAAGAATATTCGCCATTTTGCTGTCGCTGGCAGAGGTTAGATTTACATCATAAAGCTTACCCAATTCAAGCCGCAAATTAATTTGTGGTTGAATGGCCTTGTAGAGAGCCAATGTGATTTGTACGTCATTCAGGTTATAGTCCAGAATCAGGTCTACATCTTCAGGACGGACGTGATGGTCATAAGGGAGGGGCAGGTCCTGGATGCGATGCCAGCGCAAATTTATGGCCGTTTGTTTTAACCCGACTCCGCGCGCGTCAAAGCCCATAATTTTCATCAGATCCATTTGCGCCCATCCAGCCTGAGAAGGAAAACGTAACCGCCTGAGGTCTTCATCCATACGGTGTTCATCGGAAATTAGCCGTTTGGATAAATTAAAAAGAGCGGGGAATAAATTTTCAGACGGATGCGTATATATATAATAAAGTATAGGTCCG
>JAJTBH010000189.1 GCA_021287005.1 Anaerolineae bacterium | reverse complement strand
TATTTTTACGATTGGTTGTTGGCGCGGGACGATAAACTGAAAGTGGGTATGTTTTCTTCTTATCAGGATGCGGTAGTCAGTTCAGTGGTGGGTTTGAATGGAGCGGAAAACGAGGCAGCCATGTTAAATATCAGTGATGAAGTGCACCTGGCGCACCCCGATCAATTTAAACGATATTTTATCCAGGGCGCGTCACACTGCATTCCCGATTATTACTGGAAAGTCGACAATATCACTGTTTGGATGTGGCTTACGCAATTAATAATGGATGATCCGAATTGGAAAGAGGTTATGGATTAGTTAAATTTGTTTGTGTTAAAAATAAAAGGTCTGTGGTTTAATATGAAATAGGGTAAAATTAGGTAGCAGAAATACTTCATTTTAGCGATTGTAAGAAAAAATTGATTGATTATAATAAAATCATCGATTTGCCTTATAATGGCTGATGACTTCAATAACCAACAACAAAGAGACATCGTTTTTATTAATATTCAGGTTTCAGGAGGAGATATGGAAAGACAACTGGTCGTATTCGAATTGGGCGACGAGAATTTTGGCGTTGATATTTCGGCAGTTGAAAGCATTATTAAAATGCAGGAATTAACCAAAGTGCCCCATGCACCCGGTTTCGTGGAAGGTGTCACCAATTTGCGCGGTATTGTATTACCGGTGATTGACCTGCGCAAACGCTTTGGCATGCCCAAGGATGAGGGAACCAAAGATACCCGCATTGTCGTTACCAATGTCGACAACGTAAAAGTGGGTATGATAGTTGATTCTGTGTCCGAAGTTCTCACCATCCCCGAAAATGTAGTTGAAGCAACTCCTCCGATGATCAGTTCAATTGATACGGCTTTTATTACCGGTATTGCCAAACTTGATAATCGCTTAATTATTTTATTGGATCTTTCCAAAGTTTTGTCCTCCAAAGAACAAAACAGCCTGCAGGCATTACCCGAAGGTAAAAAGTAATTAAGCTGTTGGGTGTTATAAAAAAATATAAAAAAACGCGGGGCGTCGATTCGACGCCTCGTTTGTCAATTAGGGACAAGAGAGACTCAATTTGGTAAAACGTCACCTGCAATTATCCGGTTTATTAATGTTTTTGTTTTTGGCTGCCTGTCAACCGCCGCTCGTTACACCTGTTCCCGTAACGATTGCACCCACATCGACGTTTATGCCAAGCCCCACGCCGCTGCCAACTGAGACCCCTACCTCCGAACCTTCTGCCACGCCACGCCCATTGGGGTGCGCCGAAATCAGCGGGCGGCTTGAAGATTTTCAGGTGGAAGATAAACAGTTATCCAGTAAGGCAATGGATGTAAAGGTATACCTGCCGCCCTGTTATGGGCAGGATGTCTCGACAAAATACCCGGTATTATATTTAATTCACGGGCAAAGTTTCACCAATGATCAATGGGTGCGTCTGGGTGTTCCGGAAACCCTGGATGCCTGGTTCGTAGCGGGAAAATATAAACCCTTTATAGTGGTTTTTCCAAATGATGAATATAATCTGCAAGATTGGTCCCAATCCAACTTTGACGACTTTTTCAGCGCCGCACTCATCCCCTGGGTTGACGGGCATTACCAGACCTGCACCCAGCGCGCCTGCCGTGCGGTCGGCGGCCTGTCGCGCGGGGCGACCTGGGCGGTGGTGTTGGGTTTAAACGACTGGCAGTTGTTTGGCGCCTTCGGGGCGCACAGCCTGCCGGACGTGCCTTTTGTTGAGGCCAATGTACGCGACCGTTTTAAAGAAATGGCCGCGGCGGATGGGCATGCCCGGGTTTACCTGGATACGGGCAGTGAAGACGGGCACCATCTAAAAGCTGAAATGTTCGAAGGATATCTGAAAAAATACGGCATAACACATACCTGGACGGTCTTTCCCGGCGGGCATAACGAAGAATACTGGCAAAGTCATCTAACTGATTATCTGAACTGGTATGCCTCGCTCTGGCAGGCGCGTTAAACAGCCCCGATAGATTGCGCCTCTTTGCGTGAGCATGTATAATGAACGACAGTTTACTGTTGAAGGATTCCCCATATGAGCCTGACCATAGAAGAAGTAAAACATATTGCCGAACTGGCGCGTCTCAAGCTGAGTGATGCGGAGATAAAGCTCTACCAGCAGCAGTTATCCGATATCCTCGATTACGCGACTCGCTTGCAAGAGCTTGATACCAGCCAAATTGCCCCAACCTCCAGTATTCTGGCCGAACGCAGTCGGCTGCGCAACGATGTTTCAGCCCCCGGCTTGAGTGTGGAAAATTTGCTGCAAAATGCTCCCCTGGCTGAAGAAAACCAGTTTCGGGTTCCACCGGTAATCGAGTGAGGTTAAACATGGAAAATTTAAGTTCATTATCCCTTACTCAGGCATTAGATTTGTTAAAAAAAGGCGAAATTTCCAGCGTTGAGTTAACCCGCGCCTTTTTGCAACGCATCGATACTTATAATTCACGCTTGCATGCCTATTTAACCCTCACCCCGGACCTGGCTTTACAGCAGGCTGAAGCAGCCGACCGGGTTTGGAAAAAATGGCGCGAAGATCAAAGCACGCCTTTGCCGGCGCTTTTGGGTCTGCCGCTGGCGGTTAAAGACGTTTTGGCGGTTAAAGATATTCGCTGCACATGCGGTTCATTAATTCTGGAAAACTTTGTGCCGCCTTACACGGCGACGGCCGTAGAACGTTTGTTGGCGGCCGGCGTGGTGGTGTTGGGAAAGACCAATACCGATGAATTTGCCATGGGCTCTTCGACTGAAAATTCGGCTTACGGCCCCACACGCAACCCGTGGGATACCGACCGGGTTCCCGGCGGCTCCAGCGGTGGCAGTGCGGCGGCTGTGGCTGCCCGGCTGGCTCCGGCAGCCCTGGGCACCGACACGGGCGGCAGTGTGCGCCAACCGGCCTCTTTTTGCGGTGTAACCGGTTTAAAACCCACTTATGGCCGTGTCTCACGGTATGGCCTGGTGGCTTACGGTTCTTCACTCGATTCAGTGGGCGCTTTTGGGCATACGGCCGAGGATGTGGCTCTGTTATTAAACGTTATGGCCGGTTTTGATCCACGTGATGCAACCAGCATGGACGTGCCTGTGCCGGATTTAAAGTTAAACGCCGCCGCCGATCTGAAAGGTCTGCGCGTGGGGGTGCCAAAAGAGTATTTTATCAAGGGCATTCAAGCCGAAGTGGAAAACAGCGTGCGCCAGGCAGTTGAACAACTTAAGGCCCTGGGCGCCGAGGTGTTTGAAGTCAGCCTGCCGCATACCGAATATGCCCTGCCGGTTTATTACCTGATTGCTCCAGCCGAGGCCTCGGCCAACCTGGCGCGTTATGACGGCATTCGTTTTGGACTGCGCGAATCAGCCGATGCTTTGTGGGATATTTACCGCGGCAGCCGTGGAGCCGGTTTTGGCCCCGAAGTAAAACGGCGTATTATGTTGGGGACGTATGCCCTTTCAGCCGGTTATTATGATGCTTATTACGGTCAGGCGCAAAAGGTACGCACTCTGATTAAACGCGATTTTATCGAAGCTTTTAAGCAGGTGGATGTAATTGCCGCTCCGGTGGCGCCCAGCACTGCTTTTCGTTTTGGCGACCACAGCGAAGATCCGCTGGCGATGTACCTGGAAGATGTCTTTACCCTGCCGGCCAACCTGGGCGGCGTGCCCGGTTTAACCTTCCCGGTGGGTTTTGATTCACAAGGATTGCCGGTGGGTATGCAGTTAATGGGGCCGCATTTTGGCGAAGCGACCTTGTTGCAGACGGCACATGTATACCAGCAGGCGACGGATTGGCATAAACGTTCTGCCATGTAATAAATGATTGAGATGATAAAAAGCGGTGTACTTCAAAAAGTGCACCGCTTTTTTATAAACAAAACCGGGTGACGATGATTGGAGTCGTCACCCGGTTTAACGATCAGTAAAAGTTAAAAAATTTAATTTTCCAGTACGGTAATGGTGAAAGCAATCGTGCAGATGGTTTCCTGGCCATGTTCAAATGACCAGACCGAAACGTACCGGCCGGGTTGTGTGGGAGCCGTCATATCAATCACCAGATCCAGATCATCGCCGGAGGCAACATCATTTGGGATGGCAAAAGAGGAGTCGAATTTATGCAAAGCCTGACCGCTGATGAAACGATAACGATATTTGGCTGTCGTCCAGGTTTCTGAGCCCGAGTTGGTTAATGAAATATGCCCGTCAAAATCTTCTCCGGGATGAAATTCGTGATATGAGCGGGGGTCAATCGAATTCACTTTACAGGTATATTTTCCGGGTGTAAGCGTGGGTGGGCTGTAAGTGGGGGTTATGGACGGCGTTTTGGTGCGGTGCGGTGTGATCTGCGTGGGTGTGCGTGAAGGTGTTAAGGTTTTGGAGGGAGTCAGCGTTTTGGAGGGCGTAAAGGTCTTGGTAGGGGTTAATGTGATGGTGGGGGTATTGCTGGGCCCCTGAGTCGGGCTGGCCGTAGGAGAAAGCGTATTGGTGGCAGTATTGGTCGGGCTGGGGGTATTGGTGGCAGTGGGAAGCTCGGTTTCGGTTGGGCTGGCTGTCCAGGTAATCTGAGTGCTTTCAAACACGGCCGTCTCGGTTTCGGGAGAAAGCGGTGGAAATTCTACCGGGGTAATAGGGGTTGGTGTTGCGTTATTACAGCCTGTTAATATAACCGCAAGCAACAACAGAATAGAAAATAGGGTCAGTGACTGTGGTTTCATGCTGTAATTATACTCCTCTCGTATAAGCCCAATTATAAAGCCTGTTGGTAAAGGTGTATATGCGCTGAAAAGAGATAGTTTTGATCCGCTTTGGGTTTTGGAGATTGGGTTATACTATACGTATGCGCCTTAAATGGATATTGCCGTTTTTTCTTTTTTGGGGTCTGACGTTTTTAACAGCCTGCCAGGCAAAAGATTCGAATGCTTCGGTGGAAACATCAACAGCAGCAAGTCGAACGCTTGAACCGTTGTATACCCTGATTCCAACCACCACCGCTTTTCCAACGGTAACGCCTTTTGTGCAGGTTGAACCGGTTAAACAGGTCTTATTACAATATGGTTATTTTGGCGGCAGCGAAACCGTAAATATAACCGATGCGTTTCTGGGGCGTGATGTGCCTTCATTAATTATCTATAATGATGGACAGGCCATCTATTACCGTGACCGGATGTTATATACTTCCAATTTAACTGCTGCCGATATGTGCGCTTTGTTGAATAAAGTTCAGATTAGCGGTTATTTTGATGTTCCCGAATATACCGGCGTACCGCCAGTATCGGCGGACCTGGTGCAGAGTACCATCATTCAGGTCAATGGCAAACCGGCGCGTGCGGTCTTTTTTGATCGTACAACCCAGGCTTATCTTTCAACTGCGGTGCTTGAAACCCTGCATACTTTGCAGGCCTATCAGGCCGGACAGCCCGTGTTTTATGAACCGCAGCGCCTGTTGATGTGGATTGAACCGCTTTTGCCGGCTGACGCCAACGGAAAAACGCTGGTTGAATGGCCGGCGACCTTGCCGACCATCAGTCAGATATGGTCTGATCGCAGCACCAATCGGGTTATGGTTGAAGGTAAAACAAGTGTGGCTGTCTTGCAGTTTTTTAATCATCGTTTGCAAACCCTGTATGTACGCAGCCAGGGCGAAGTTTACCGTGTCATTGCGCGCCCGCTGCTGCCTCATGAAACCAGCAAACAGATATCCATCATTCCGGATCAGGCGGTCGAGTTTGACTGGCCGGTATCCTGCGGCAAACCGGCCGTTTATTTGCCGAGCCATACCCCGACCCCCTTACCGGCCCTGCCGCAAGGAACGCCAACGGCTACATTAAGCGCCGGGCGCGCCTCTTTGAGCGGGCGTGGGCGATTGTTATTTACATCAGACCGCAGCGGCAATCGCCAGATATATATGATGAACAGCGATGGCACCCGTGTGGAACGCCTGACCAATAATCTGTATAACGATCTGGCTCCGGCCTGGTCTCCGGATGGGCAAAAAATTGCGTTTATCAGTAATCGCGACGGTAACGATGAAATATATATAATGAACGCTGACGGAAGCAACCAGCAGCGTTTGACTCATACAGTTGATGATGAGGGCTCACCCAACTGGTCGCCGGATGGAAAACATCTGGTCTTTACGCGGCGCTGCAATACCCTTGAAAATTGCACCAGCCAGCAGGACCTTTATATTTTTGATATTGATGGAAAAAATTTATACCGCCTGACCAATTCATTGTTAAATGAATTTTTACCTGCCTGGTCGCCGGATGGCAGCCGGGTAGCATATGTGATGGGCGACCCAAACGGCAGCTCGATTTACCTGATTAATATCAAGGGTGAAGATCGAAAGTTGTTTGGCAACCAGGTGATGAATGCTTCCATGCCGGCCTGGTCGCCGGATGGCAGCCATATCGCTTATGTTGAGTGGGACCCAAAAACTTACCAGAGTGATGTTTACGTGGCGCTGGCAGATGGTTCACAGGCGCGGCGTTTGACTTACGAAAAAACATCGGTCAGCCAGCCAACCTGGTCGCCGGATGGTTTGTTTATTGCTTTTTCGCTGCGTCAGCGCGACAACCCCGGTGAAGCCATCATGGCGGTGCCGCTGGATGCCAGCCGTGGGCCAATCACATTAACCGCCGGCATACAAAACGATACTCAGCCGGTCTGGGCGCCCTGATTTTTAAACCAGGAATAATCAACCGTGAGAGATTATGACGGTATCTTTGACAGAGAGAAATGAATGGAAGAGGCTCAAATTTCACGTTATGCTCATCCCATGAAGCAGGTAGTTCACGCTCTGGCCTGGTTTTATTTATTGTCTCTGCTGATTCTGGTTTGTTCTGGCCTTGTTTCTGAATGGATGTTGGATCGTTTTTTAGGTTGGGGAGCGTTATTCTTTTTGATATTCAGTCTGGCCTGCACCCCTGTTTACATCGTTTTTAACTTTCCGCCGCTGCGCCGCTTAAGGCGCATTACGGGCATCTACGCCTTTGTTCTGGCCAGTTTACACATGATAATGTTGTTCGTTATAAATTATGGGCTGAATTGGAATGCCATTAATAATAACTTGAGGTCGCAATGGCCCTGGTGGTTGGGTGCGATAGCCTGGCTGATTATGCTGGTGCTGACAATCACCAGTTTTAAATGGTGGCGACGATTGTTGCACCGCAATTGGAAGCGCCTGCATCGCCTGGTTTATGGGGTGGGCGGGATAATTTGTTTGCATATCTGGGGAGCACCTCAGGCGGGTTTTGTTTTTCCTTTGCTGGTGAGTGCCTTTATGATTGTGTTATTGGCTTTGCGTTTACCGGCCGTCAAACGTCAAT
>JAJTBH010000188.1 GCA_021287005.1 Anaerolineae bacterium | reverse complement strand
TTAGATATTTAATAAAACGATCCACGACTACCAGTGCTACCAAAAAAGCCACCACAAACCCGACTGCCAGCGCAGCCAGCTCGCTTGCGCTTAAAACCGCCAGACCGCCGATTTTGATGATTTTTAAGAAACTCATGCCAAACATGACCGGGATGGCCAGGAAAAATGAAAACTCCGCCGCGGCCACTGTGGATAACCCTGCCACCCAGCCCCCGATGATGGTGGAAGCCGAGCGCGACATGCCCGGAATGATGGCCAGGCATTGAAAACAACCGATAATCAAGGCCTGTTTAAGCGTTAATACCAGGTGATCCTGACCGTGATTGTTTCTCAATTTTTTCTCGGCAAAAATTAAAAACAGGCCGCCCACAAACAGGGTGATGGCTACCGCAACGGCATTAAACAGGTAAGTCTCGGCCAGGTTGTCAAAAAGCATCTGTGCGATAAAACCCGGAATGCAGGCCACAGCCACACTGACCCAGAAATATAGTCCCGAGACGCGCCAGTTTTGCTTCTGTGGTTTAATATTTTTTAAGCTGTCGATAATCTTGCCCCGGTAAAGCACGACAATGGCCAGGATGGCGCCCAGTTGAATGACATAAGTATACATATCCACAAAGGCGGCGTTCTGGCGGTTAAAACCGGTAATGTTTTCAAAAATGATCAGGTGACCGGTAGAGGAAATGGGTAAAAATTCGGTAAAACCTTCCACGATACCCAGTAAAACGGATTGTAAAATGATGAAGATATTTTCCATTTGAATGCTTTCTGGTTAAAAATTTTAATTAATGAACGTCAGATTTTGAAAAATAAATGATACTGGCAAATAAACCGCAAAGGCTGGCGGCGGCAATTGAGATATAAGCAACTTCCGGCGCGAATTCGGGTGGGAAGTGATTCTGAACAATCACTGCGGCCGCCGACCAGGGGAAAAACGGGCGATATTCGGATTGCCAGATCACGATGTTAACCATGCCAATCATAATCGTAAATACCACGGTGGGCACGTAATTCTTAAGTAATAATGTGACAAAGATAATGGGGGTTGACAGTAAAAAGAGCAAAAAACCGCCCAGCATATAAGCTTTCAAGGAACTGACCAGCACCTCATAATTTAATCCTTGAAATTGACCGATTATCCCCAATATCAAAGTTAATACCCAGGCAGCCAGAGTTAATGTGCTGATCCATAAAAGCAGCAGCACCAGTTTGCTAAAGATGTAAGCCAGGCGCGAAACGGGAATGGTCAACAGGCTTTTGAGCGTGTTCTCCATGTACTCGCGGCTGAATAGATAAGAGGTGACCACGCCGTAAAGCAGCATGCCAATCAGTGCCACGATATAAAAATTGGTCTGCCAGAAAGCATCAGGCATAAAAATGGGGTCGCCGGGTCTGCGTTCATTGATGCTGATAAAACCGATAAAACATAAAAGCGGAGCGGCGCATGCCCCAACCAGGCTGATGATAAACATCTCGGAGCGTTTTAATTTTAACAGTTCCGTATAAAGTAAATTAACCAAGGCGTTCTTCTCCTATTAATTTCACGAAATAATCTTCCAATTTGTCTTCGCTGAGCTGTAAACGTAAAACATCCACGCCGTTTAACACCAATAATCGGTTAATGGCGGCTTGTTGACCCAGGTGGCTGTAAACGCGAATAAATCCATCTTTGTGAACTTCGTAATCTATATTATTTAATTCTTGTTCCAACAGCCGGGCGGTTTTGCCATCGTTGGACACCTGAAATTCGATATATTTACGGTTGCGTTTACGCAGTTCATCAAAGTTCACTTCTTCCAATAGGCGGCCTTCATGAATGATTCCAATCCGGTCGGCCAGTTGTTCCACCTCACTCAGAATATGACTCGAAATAAAAATGCTGATTTTGCGTTCCTTCGCCAGTGATTTAATCATGTGGCGAATTTCCTTAATACCGATCGGGTCAAGCCCATTGGTAGGTTCATCCAATATCAGCAGTTCGGGCTGGTGTAAAATGGCGCGGGCGATGCCCAACCTTTGTTTCATGCCCAGCGAATAACGATCCACCCGTTTATTGGGCTCGTTTTGCAGCCCTACAATTTCAAGAGCATCCTGAATGGCGTTTGTTTTCGGAATGCCTATCAGGCGTGCATTGATTTCCAGGTTTTCGCTGGCTGTCAGGTTGCCGTAAAAACCCGAAAATTCCACAATTGAACCGATGCGGCGTAAAATTCCCTTTTGATTACGGCGTAAATCTTCACCAAAGATTTCGATATCGCCGTAATTGGGTCTGATTAAACCCAACAGCATGCGTATGGCAGTGGTTTTACCGGCGCCGTTGCGTCCCAAAAAACCGTAAATCTCACCCGCATAAGCCCGCAGGTTAACCTCGTTAACGGCTTTTTGTTTACCGTAAATTTTGGTCAGGTGATTGGTTTTGATTATTTCACTCATAATTTTTCCTGATACATAAATTGATGCCGTTTTGATTAACGACAAAGACCATTATAAGCAGGTGTTTTTAACCACGGCTTTCAAAACTCTTAAATTTTTCTTAAATTTACGCGTATGAAGTTTTTTTTGTTACCGGCTTGTATGGTTAAGGGGTGTTTTTTCGTGTTTGGGTAAACTGACGATAAAACTTGTTTTTTCGCCCGGCGTGCTTTCCACGTGGATATTCCCCCCATGTTTTTCAACCAGTGCACGGGCGATTGCCAGCCCCAGGCCGCTGCCCCGGTTAAGCGAATTGCGCGAACGATCTGCGCGATAAAGCCGCTCAAAAACGTTGGGCAGGTCGTCGGCTTGAATTCCCTGGCCCTTATCCCAGATAATCAGATGATATTCCATCCTTTCATCCGTCAGGTTTATCCCTAATACCCCGCCGCTTTTGCCATATTCAATTGCATTTTTAATCAGATTGCCGCAAATACGTTGCAGTGAAATTACATCTGCCAGAACGGGGCAGTATTTGTCTGGGATTTCGGCGGTAAGCTGCATCCGGTTTTGTTTTAATTCGGGCATAAAACTGATGGCCACCTCGCGCAAGGTTTCGGCTAAATCCAGTTCTTCCGGCCTGAATGGCAGTTCATCGGCATCCAGGCGCGCCAGGTCAAAAATTTCATCAATCAGGGTTTTAAGAGTCTGCGCTTTGCCTAAAATAATTTGTAGATAAGCCTGTTTTTCTTCCGCCGAAGCGCCGATATCGTCTTTGAGAGCATCGACATATCCGATAATGGAAGTTAAGGGCGTGCGTAGATCGTGCGAAAAATTAGAAAGTAATTGTTTTTTAAGCGTGTCCGACTGAATCGTCTTGATTTGCAGTTGATCCAGGTTTTCGATCAGGCGGTTGATGGTGAAGATTAACTCGGATGAATACAGGTGTTCCGGGTCTGATAAACGAGTGTTGAGGTTGCCGTTCACGGCCCGTTTTAAAACAGTCGTCAGGTCCTTTTCGCCGCGCCGAAAAATAATCTGACGCTGCAGCAGCCAGCCGCAGACCACCAGCAGTGACAGGTATAAAATAAAACGCCAGAATACAAATCCCGTTTGCAGGTCGTCTGAAATGAATAAAACGATCACCAGGCCCGTTTGGAGCAGGATTAAAAAAATGTTGCGATCCCGATTATTCATCCCGGCCGCCGTTAAATTTGTAACCAATGCCCCATACGGTTTGAATGAAGAGCGGATTGGCCGGATCGCTTTCAATTTTGTAACGCAGCCGGCTGATGTGCACCATGATGGTATTATCGTCTTCGATATAGTCCGCATCCCAGACCTGACGGAATAGTTGCGCTTTGGTAAAAACCTGTTGTGGATGACTGGCTAAAAATTTAAGTAATTCAAATTCTTTGGCGGTCAGCAGAATGGGTTCGTTTTCGTGTTTCAGGCTGTATTGTTGTATATCGAGCGAAAATTCGCCAAAACGGATCAGGCTGCTTTCGAGCGCTGCGCTTGCCTCGCTGCCCAATACTTGAAAGCGCCGTAAATGCGCTTTAACCCGCGCCACCAGTTCATTGATGCTGAACGGTTTGGTAATATAATCGTCCGCGCCCAGGCTGAGCCCCACAACTTTGTCGATTTCTTGATCTTTGGCGGTTAACATTAATACCGGAATATTGGTTTTTAACCGAATTCGACGGCAAACTTCCAGGCCATCGACCTTTGGCATCATCACATCCAATAAAGCCAGGTCAAATTTTTGCGTCTCTAACAATAACAAAGCCTGCTCGCCGTCCGGTGCAAGCGTTACCCGATAGGTTTCGCGTTCGAGATATTTTTTTAGAAGATCACGAATTTCTGTTTCGTCGTCGGCCACCAATATCTGCACGGGGTGCATAATTTTTCCCTCAAAATGTGGATTTTAATATTATACCGTGCTGGGCCGGAATAATGCCCGGATCGTGTCCCGGCGAAAGTGCGGTGAACTCGCCGGGACACGTCTTTTGGAATTAATCTCCGTAACGGCGATAAAACCAGGTTTTTACCACCTGGGTCAAAAGCATATATCCCAACATCATGGCAGCCAGCAGCGCCCAGTAGAGCGGCGGCAGGGCCACCAGACCCAGAGCGCCGGCGATGGGTGAAAACGGCAGCCAGGCGCCCACCGCCAGAATCAGCAGCGAGGTCAGGGTTAAAGCCCGGCTGGCGCTGCTTTGAATGAAAGGAACCTTGCCGGTGCGGATGACGTGAATAATCAACGTCTGCGTAAAGAGGCTTTCGATGAACCAGCCCGTGTGAAAAAGCTCCGGTGTTTGCCAGGCGTTAAATACGGCCAGCATGATAAAAAAGGTCAGGTAATCGAAGATCGAACTGATTGGCCCAATGCACAGAATGAAGCGGCGCACCTCGCCCAGTGTCCATTTGCGCGGGCGGGCCAGCCATTCGGCGTCCACCGTGTCGCTGGGGATGGCGGTTTGTGACAGGTCATAGAGCAGGTTGTTGGTTAATACCTGAATCGGCAGCATGGGCAGGAAGGGCAGGAACAGGCTGGCGCCCAACAGGCTGAACATATTACCAAAGCTCGAGCTGGCGGCCATCTTGATGTATTTAATAATGTTGCCAAACACGCGGCGGCCTTCCAACACACCCTCTTCCAGTACCAGCAGGCTGTTTTCCAGCAGAATGATGTCGGATGATTCCTTGGCAATATCCACGGCGCTGTTGACCGAAATACCCACATCGGCGCTTTTTAAAGCGGGTGCATCATTGATCCCGTCGCCCATAAAACCCACCACATGCCCGTTGGCCTGCAAGGCCTGAATAATACGTTGTTTGTGTATCGGTGAGAGTTTTGCAAAAACCGTGCATTTTTCCACAGCTTCGGCCAGTTGGGGTCCGGATAAACCTTCGATATCGTTGCCCAACAGCACGTTTTCAACCGGCAGCCCTACCTGGCGGCAAATCGCAGCCGTGACAATATCGTTATCTCCGGTCAGAATTTTAACACCGACATGATAGGCGGTTAACTGGCGAATGGCTTCGGCTGTGGTCTCTTTGGGCGGGTCGAGAAAAGCCAGAAAACCGAGCAAAATCAGATCGTTTTCATCGTTTATGCTGTAAATTTTGTTGTGTTTGCTTTTATCGATGCCCTTGTAAGCAATCGCAATCACACGGAAACCGGCGGCGTTTAAATCGTGAATCATCTGGCGGCGGCGGGCGTCATATTCGGGCAGCACGTCCAATACTTCGCCATCCATCTCCACCCGCGTGCAGCGGTCCATCACCTCTTCCACTGCACCCTTACAAATTAAGATGTGGTTATCCTCGGCGTCTTCCACCACCACCGACATACGCCGGCGGGCAAAATCAAACGGAATTTCATCCAGTTTCTGATAGTCGCCGCGAATGACGATCTGCTCTTCCAGGTCGACATGATCCAAAACGGCCACGTCCAGCAGATTTTTTAAACCGGTCTGGTAATAGCTGTTGAGATACCCGTAATGCAGCACCTTAACGCTGGTTTTGCCGCGCACATCCAGGTGTTTTTCGAGAATGATCTTGCCCTGGGTGATCGTTCCGGTTTTATCGGTGCACAGCACATCCATCGCGCCAAAGCTTTGTATGGCGTTGAGCCGTTTGACGATCACTTTTTTGGCCGACATAGCCATGGCGCCCTTCGAGAGATTTACAGTTACGATCATCGGCAGCATTTCAGGCGTGAGCCCCACGGCAACTGCCAGCGCGAAAAGAAAAGCCTCCAGCCAGGTGCCCTTGCTTAGTCCATTAAACAGGAATACCAGCGGCGCCAGAACGGCCATGAATTGAATCATCATCCAGGTAAACTGGTTAATACCCTTGTCAAAGCTGGTGCTGGGGCGCTGGGCGGTGATGCTGCCGGCCAGCGAACCGAAATAGGTGCTGCTGCCCGTGAAGATCACCACGCCGCTGCCGCTGCCGCTTTCCACATTGGAACCCAGGAAACAAATGTTTTCCAGTTCCAAAGCATTGTTGTTTGTTTCGGGGACGCTGGTGGCAAATTTTTCCACCGGCATGCTCTCACCCGTTAAGGCCGACTGGTTGAGGAACAGATCTTTGCTGTTAAGCAGACGTAAATCGGCAGGCACCATGTCGCCGGCTGAAAGGAAGACGATATCACCCGGCACCAGTTCGTTTAAGGCAATTTCTTGTTTTTCACTGTTGCGCACAACTGTGGCGGTGGTGCTGACCATGTCTTTTAGTTGTTCGGCGGCATGGTCGGCGCGTGATTCCTGCACGAAGCGCAGCACCACACCCAGAATGACCATGAAGCTGATCACAATTCCGGCGCGTGCGTCGCCTGTGATAAATGAGATCAACGCCAGCGCCGAAAGCAGCAGCACCAGCGGGTTTTTAACATTTTCGCCCAGGCGATTTAAAATGGACTGGTGTTTTTCCTGAGCGGCTTCATTGTGACCATGAATCTTCAGGCGTTCTTCAACCTCGTCCGCACTTAAACCGGCCGGGCTGGTGTTTAATATATTTAAGACGGTCGGGCTTTCGGCGCGTCCGAATTCGATTAATTTATTGTTGTAACCGTTGGCATTGCTGCCGCGCGCCAGGTCAACCAGGCGCACCGGTGTGGTAATAACCGTTCCAAAGAAGCCCATAAGATACCTCCAATTCTGCTTTTAATAAACTTGGTTAACGATTCCTCAAATACAACTGGTCTTGAGGGAGGTTGTAAAGCAGATTGGCGGCCTGAAGGCACGCTGTCGCGGGCGCGATGGACTGAACGTTTTGCCAGCGGGCGTCCGCAGGCAACGTTTAATCCACGGGCGGTAAAAATCGGGCTCCGTCCGTCGAATGTATATACTGGCTGTGCGCTGGCAAATGGGAAGGCCAAACCGCGTAACGGTAAGACCGTTTGCCAATTAAATAAAATACGGCGCATGATGCACCTCCTTTGTGAGAGGTGAAACAAAA
>JAJTBH010000187.1 GCA_021287005.1 Anaerolineae bacterium | reverse complement strand
CCGGGAGCAGACCCAGCCAGACAATCAGCAGCAGGCTGCCGGAACCGGTATAAAACAAGAGAAAAAACACCAATGCCTGTTGCCCAAGTTGTTCACGCCAGGCTGCATCCGAATAATGATCAACTTTCCAATGTCTTTTTGAATATGTTCCAGTGTCCATAGGAAAAAATTATTTTTAAAATTTATTTCCGGTTTGTGAAAATTGACCTTTCGATTGGTTTTTACAAACCGGATTATTCTTCGAGTTGATAGGATATCTAACGATACCCTTCCCAGGATAGGGATGTGTTTACAATTTGATCACTTTCCTGGCGTTGCCGTTCGCTCTGCAAGTACTTTGTCCCAGGCTTCCTGTTCCTCTTCATTGAGCGTATGATCATATAACCATCCTCTGTTTGCATCGGGTCCGTGGAAAGCCTGAAAGACGGCAACGTAAACATGCGGATGCGCCTTAATGCTTACCTCTATTTGGGAACAAAAGTAACTTGTTGATTGACAAGAGTAATCTGTAATGACAGCTTTCCACAGTTGTCCATGTGCATCTGCCGTCTGGCTGTGACTACCTTTAAACCAGAGCAGTAAATCATCCACCACCTCGACGGCTTCATAGTCTATATTCACAACTACTTTTTGGGGAATGTAGATCGTTTCCCAGTTATCAAGACCATCTTGTACATTCGCCTCAAAAGCGCTGCCATATATAGCGCTTATTTCTTGTAGCCCGGTTAACCAGATATCGGGTCCAGTTGTGTAATCAATTCTATTCATACGCTTAAGACCAATCTCAACAGCTTTTTGGGCGGTCATATGTGGCCTGGAGACGGGCGTGAGTGTGTTTGAGGTGGTGTTTTTATCTTGTCTTGGATATGTGAAAATAAAAATTAGAACCAAAACAAATAGCCCTCCCCAGATAATTAAACTGATAGTATTTTTGATATGATACAAAATGCCGTGTTCTTCTTCCATTTTATAAGGCCTTATTTTCGAAGAGATTCGGTTATGCTTTTATTGAATTTGTAAGCCCCCACATAAATCAGGGGCTTACAATGGTTAAGGTATGGGCGTTTCCTGTGCTTTTGCAGTCAATTCCTGTCGTGCAGCTTCCCGCATGTTAAACCAGGTTGTTTCGGTGGAACTTATGGAAACCCGGGTGGCTGTTGCGTTTTGAACACTTTGCGTCTTTGCCTTTGCGGTTGAAAAGACCTCGTGGGTTTTCATGGCATCCATAACGACTGCCGTCCGGGCGGCAAAATAATTTTTTAGATTCTCTTCTTCCCAATCTGTCAGAATATGATCAAACAACCATCCCCGGTTAAGATCCAGACCGTGATAAGCCTGGGTTACATAAACATAAAATTCTTTGTTGGTTTTCAGAAACGTTTCTTCTTTGAGGCAAAAATCGCCCTTTGACTGGCAGGTATGGTCTCGTAGAACCATTTTCCATATCTGGCTGCGACCATCTATATCGTTATATTTATCTCGACTTTCTTTCAGCCAAAAAGGGCTATCATATACCATTTCTACCGCATCGTAATACCGGTTAGATTTGACTTCTTGCGGGGCAATTATGCTTTCCCATGTATTACGAGTATTTTTTTTGGTATCCTTGAAAGAGTTACCGAGTAAAGCACTTACTTTTGCCAGGCCGATTGACCATTTATCAAACCCCGTTTCGTAATTGACGTTGAAATAGGTGTTCACGCCTCTCTCGGCTGCTTCTTTTGCGGTTGTATGCGGTGTGGGAATGAGGGTGGCAGTGGATTTGATAAAATTTCCCTGGATGATAAAGACCCCCAGATCATGTGAAAACTTGTTTTGCCAGCAGCACACCCCAAGAAATACTCCCAGAATGATCGGGATGGCAATCAAATAACCTTTTCTTCTTCGACGTGGTTTGTCGTGTACATTCTCCATTGTTTATCCCTTGTAGAAAAATTACGTTCAAAATTATCAGAACATATATTCTATATATTCGCATAGATTAATATATTTGTCAAGGAATTTTAGCTGTATTTTTGTACTGATTTTTTGAATTGAAAAAATTCGTTAGTTTGAATAATCTATCTGGGGATTTTGATAAAAATACTTTTGGGTTTTGATATAATTTGTGCCAGTTTTTGCCAGGAGTGTACTTTGACTAACCTCAGCGGAAAAAAATTAAACCATTTTGTACTGGGAAACCTGATCGGTCATGGAGGCATGGCCAGTGTATATAAAACATACCAGGATAATATGCACCGCTGGGTGGCGATTAAGGTCTTGGATAAACACGACCAGGAAAAAGAACTGGTTGAACGATTTAAAAAAGAAGCAGCCCTCCTGGCCGGTTTAAAACATCCTCATATCATTCCGGCATTTGAATGTGGTGAGACTCCCGAATATATTTATTTGGTAATGCAGTTAAACGAGGGGGGCACACTGGCTTCCCGTTTACAGGGCAGCCCGCTAACGCTTGATACAATATCTTCTGTATTGCACCAAATTGGAGATGCGCTGAGATATGTGCATGCACGTGGATTAATCCATCGGGATGTTAAACCCGGAAATATCCTGGTTGATCAAGACGAGAATTATTTGTTAGCCGATTTTGGGGTTTCAAAAGTCGTGTCGGGGGCTTCTCAACAAGCCATGAGCGGTTTCTCAATCGGCAGCCCCGGTTTTATATGGCGCCGGAACAACTGGCAGGTCAGACGGTTACGCCCAAAACAGATATTTACGCTCTGGGTGCCGTTCTGTTTGAAATGGCGAGTGGTAAACGTTGGTGCGATTTGATGTTTTCGGAGGTGGATTCGGAACAGTTTATCCGGGAACGGAATCCGGATTTGCCCCCCGGACTGGAAAGGGTGCTTCTCAAAGCATTGGCTTTTGATCCACAGCAGCGTTTTTCCACGATCAGCGACATGGTCAATGAGTTTGATCGGGTTGTTGAAGCGGGCAGGTCCGTGCGTGAAGCTTCCACTGAGGTCGGGCCTGTGACATCCCGCAAACGCGGAGAGAAAAAAGCTTCTTCAAAGAAAATATATTTGTTATGGGGCTTTGTTCCGGTTTTGATCTTTCTGTTGGGGTTGGGATTTTTTGTCTGGAAAAATGAAATGTCGAAAAACTCCATATCTTCTCCAACACTGACAACCGCGACAACCGCTGTCTTGATGCATTCATCCACACCGCAGCCTCAGGCGTATTCTGCGGAGAAGGACGCAACCAAAACAGTATCAGCGGATCCCATTGTGGCATCAGATACGCTGATGAAAAAAGAAGATTTCGAAAATCTTAGCCTTAGTCCGGGTGAATCAAAAGAACCGCGGATCGTAATCGACACGAGAGGCAATCTTCATGTTATCTGGAAAGAGCAGGTTGATCCGGATCATTGGTCCATTTTACACCGCTGGCGTTCACAGTCGGGTTCATGGAGTGAAACGCAGAGCATAATAAACAATATGGCTTTGATAACGCAGGTCAGTGATTATTATCTGATGACCAACTCCCAGGGAGAAGCCTGTACGTTATGGCAGGTTAATAAATCGGGGGCGAAAAACGAGTTGTTCAGCGCCTGTGGTTTTGAAAGCCTGGGGCAGGCCCAGGGTACCGGTGCTGTATTATCGCTCACACGAAATAATCTTTCCATGCAGTATGCTGCCAGTGGAAAGATCGAGACGGTTTTTGCCAATTATGGAAAAACGTTGATGTTTAACGATAAAAGCCTGTCTCAAGGTTTTCAACAGATTCCAAATTTGATTTTTAGGATTGATCAAACCGGGATTTACCACGTTGTCTGGGCTGAAGGCACCACGACACATACGGTGTATCATCGTTTTTCCAGGGATGCCGGGGCCACCTGGTCCGAAGCAGATATATTAAACGATCCGTCAGCCGACCAGGCTGTCACCGGCTTAAATTTTGAGGTGGATGCAGCCGGACAGGGGCATCTCATCTTCAGACAAATGCAAAAATTGTATTACCGCCAGTGGTCGCAAGAGCAGGGCTGGTCCTCCTTGCAGTTGGTGAGTGAAATTACACCTACCATTAACTGGATTATTCTAAGAGTAACCCCATCTGGAAGTCCACACATACTTTTAGCCTCTCCGGTCGAGATTTTATCCATTCACCTGACACGAACTGGCTGGTCAGCTCCAGAAATGATTTATAAACCGCAAACAAATAATGATAATTTAATTCAAGATATCTCTGCTGTATCTTCGGATGCGGGCTGGAATCTGGTCTGGCGAAATTTTGCGAAGCCAGCCGAAATTTATTTTGGAGAGCTCAAATGGTAGGAGCGGAATCAATGGCTTATTTAACCACTTCATCGAAAAATGGCGCCGGGGGCCAGGAATGGCACCTTGATAAACCAGTTATATTTATTGGCAGGGGAGAAACTGCTGATGTCGCACTTGTGCATCCGCGCATATCCCGGCAACATGCAAGCATTACCTGCGAGTCCGGGGTTTATTACCTTGAAGATCTTTCCAGCAGTAATGGCACTTTCTTAAACGATAAAAAAATTTCTCAAAAAACAGCTTTAACCCATACGGATAAAATTGATTTTGGCGGCGCGATCACCCTCTCTTTTCTTGAGCCGGTAGCCACCGAGAAAGCAGACCTGCCTGATAAAATAATTGGCGTCTGGATTAATCCGCAAACATCAGAAGTGTGGGTGGATGGGATAAGGCTTAAAGAAGATTTACCAACTCAACTAATGGATCTGCTCAGATTTTTGTATGAACACGAAGGGCAGGTCGTTCCATATCATGAAATTAAAGCTGCGGTCTGGCAAAAGCAAGACCTTGAGTATGTATTTGATGAGACTCGCAAGAAAGCGATACAGCGCCTGCGAAAATGTTTACTGGATGCCAACCCGGCTTATGACTACATTGAAATTTCACGCGGTTATGGGGTAATGCTGAAACGTGAACGTTCCTGATTCTTTCCCCTGTTTTTCCCCTGGGCGTCAAGTAATTTATAAGCTTCACCGCTATGATTTTAACAGTTCTTCATGATGAATAACATATAAAAACCCAACCGGTTGGGTATGGCTCTCAGGTTGGAGGATACCCGTGGAAACTGCTGCTGAACTGGCCTTGATAAGCCTGCTGGCCTTAATTGCCCTGCGTATGAAAAAGTAAAGAATTTTTGAACCCTCTGCCCGAACAGGCGGAGGGTTTTGCTTTTAATGTTAGAATAAATTCGGGAAGGAAATTCTTCATGGTAGATGAAAATGACAATGCCGGTGAACTGGCCGGGCCTCGCAGGCGGAGGGCCGCCAATCGTCCCCGTTTAATGGATGCGGGCCCGTCTTCTCAAGAACTGGGACCTGGCACACCCGTGTGTATGTATTTACGGGTTTCCACTGAGGAGCAGGTGGACAAATATTCATTGGGCGCCCAGCGGAACCATTGCATGGATTTTGCCAACCAACGCGGCTGGAATGTGATCAGAGTTTACGAAGATCCCGGTCACTCCGGTAAAAATGATAAACGTCCGGGTTTCCTGAGCATGATGGCAGATGCGCATATGGGCATGTTTAAAGTCATTATGGTGGACAAACTGGACCGTTTCTCACGCAACCTGGAAAATACGCTGAAAAATTTTAAAGAACTTAATGCCCATAACGTCACACTCACCTCGGTGACGGAGGCTTTTGATTACTCGACCCCGATGGGGCGGGTGGCTTTTCATATGATGGCAACCTTTGCCCAGTGGTACCTGGAAAACCTCTCCCAAGAAGTGGTTAAGGGAAAATCCGAAATGGCGCGCAAGGGCATCCACAACGGGCGCGTTCCGTTTGGTTATGTCAAAGATAAGGCTACCAATAAACTGGTGATAGTTCCTGAAGAAGCCGAGATTATTAAAAAAGCTTTCGAGTTGTATTCAACCGGCAACTATACCGATCGGAAAATTGCCGAGTACCTGGATCATCATGGTTTTAAAACCCGGCGCCGCCGTGTCTGGAGCAAAGACACCGTACGGGACTTTTTACAGAATGAATTTTATTACGGCATGATCGCGCATCGCGAAAAAATATTTAAGGGCCGCCATGAGGCGATCATCAGTGAAGAATTGTATATTCGCTGCCAGGAAGTGCGCCGTGAGCATGCCAGCAAACCGCGCGCATTGGGCGAGGTTGCGGCAAAGGGTGTTCTTATAAATGAGGTTGATGAGGACGGCGGCAGAGCTGATAATCAACCCAAACAGTTTTATTTGCTGCAGCGAATTTTGTGCTGTGATCAGTGCGAACGCCCGCTGCGGATGCAGTCTTCGAGCAAGTTCTTCTATTATAAAGAAGCCAGCAAGGAGCGCGGCCTGGAGTGTGAAAATGCGGGCGCATCCATAAAAATGGATCTTGCCGATCAACAGGTGTTATCCATGCTGGGTAATTTTCGGCTGCCGGAAGACTGGCGGGAGAAAATTCATAAAAAGGCCAATGATATGGATCAGGTCGTCCAGATTGAGCGGCGGCGGGCGCAAATTCAAGAGCAGTTGGACCGCCTGGCACGGGTTTACATTGATTCACCCAATACGTTCAGCGATGTGGAATATGAATTAAAACGCAATAAACTGGTCACGGAGCTTAACAGCCTGGTGCTGCCGGACGGCGCGGCGATTACCAGTTCAGCGCTGCAAATCGACAGTCTGGCGCCTTACTTAAAAGAAGCCACCAATGCAGAACAGACTGAAATCGTACATCTTTTATTGGATGCCATTTATGTGGACCTGAAGGCCAAAACAATGGTTCGTGTTCGCCCGCGCAACGAGTTTCTGGAGGTGTTTCGTTTGAGCGCCCCACTGATGGGCTGGACTGAGGTTAAGCCGGGGGAGTTTAAGATAAGCTCATTTTAACTTGCGTCATTTAATCTGGGAAGGGGGTCTTGTAATGGTTTTTTACCTATTACTCTTCAAGAGCATAATAATATTTTTTACAGGATGCATCCGGCAGTAACATGATGATGACTCGGACGGTGAGATCTGGATGGAGTATGGCCTGTTTTGATTTTGGGGAAAATAAAAAGATAGTTCAGACCTAATATTCTTAAGAAGAAGATATTATGATTTGACCTATACCAGTTTGGATTTATCAGGCAATCGATAAAATTAAAACTTAAAGGCGAAAAATGAAAATCATGAATACAAGTTTCCCTTTTATAGCCATCATGATCGGATTGTTGATGGCTGGCTGTTCAGGAAATGAGGTTCCTAAAACCACGATTTCGTCAACAATCTTTTCGGTTACAAGTACACCCATCAAGTTGCCAGGTGAGGTAATTGAAAGTCAAACGCCTGCATTTGAGAAAAAAAACATTACCGCGACTGTTTTTCCTTTTCCATCTCAAACAGTAACACCTACAGTGGCACAAAATGCAACCAAAATGCCAACTCTACCAGCTATAGAAGCCGA
>JAJTBH010000186.1 GCA_021287005.1 Anaerolineae bacterium | reverse complement strand
GCGCGGGTTACGGTGGATATTACCGAACGGGCGCGTTTATATCGCAATTTCCAGGTGATTTTTGTGCAGGAAATGCCAGCCATTCCGCTTTATTACCCTGTTTATAACTATGCGGTTGACCGGCAGGTGCAGGGTGTGCAAATGGGGCCGCTTTATGACAGCAGTGATCGTTTCAGCACAGTGGTCAACTGGTTTATGACCAGTACGCGCACCAATCGCCCGACGGCGGTTGAAGAAACATCTTCACCCACACCTTGATGTTTTCAGGACCATTAAATTAAAGAATTATTCAGGGATTAACCTCATGTTTTTTAACCAGGCCGGTACAACGGATTTATTCCAAAAAGACTATACCCTGGTGACCACAGCGGTGTTTACCCTGCAGGAATATCTGCTTTCAGAAACCCTTTATTGGATGGTGCCTTTCCAGGGCAGACAGATATCGTTAACTCCGGGGCAGCTTTTGCTGGCAAGCAAACGCCTGCCCCTTGAGGCTTTAAAACCCGAAGACAAAGAAAAATCGCAAAAGGCAATTAATAGCTGGACGAGCATTCGCCGCCAGTGGTTGTCTGCCTGGCATTCAAAAGCCGAAAAAGAATGGAATGAAAGAATTCACCGGCTTTCGGCTGCATTGGCGGAAAGCGAAACCCTGTTAAGCCCGGTCAGCCTGAAACAAATGGCGGGGGAACGTGCCCTGATTGAATTATTATCGCAGGATTTGAAGGATAAATTATCTGCCGGCGAGGTTTCATTGGTGCGAGCGCTCGACGATTTGTTCAGGGTAAAATCACGCGCCGGTGAGTTTATCTGGGCTGAGGGGTTAAAGGCGGAGTTTACTGAAGCCGATTTTTGGTTTTTGTACCGCCAGTCCGCATCGGGTAAAAAATAAATTCATGTCCTCATTTTATACGCGCGGAGGAGACCAGGGAAAAACGGGCATTCTTGGCCAGGGCAGACTGGACAAGGATGATGTTCGCATTGAAACACTGGGCTGTATTGATGAATTATCATCCGTGCTGGGTATGGCGCGAGCGGCCGGTTGTTCGGAAGGGGTGCGGGAAATGCTGGTGCATGTGCAGCGGGATCTGTTTGGTTTGATGGCCGAACTGGCGGCTACACCGGAGACATTTGAACGTTTTCGGTACCTGCACGAAGAACATGTAAACTGGATTGAGACACAAATAACCTGTCTTGAAACGCAGGTCGAAGTGCCGTCTTATTTTATCTTGCCGGGAGAAAACCAAACGGCAGCAATGTTGGACCTGGCGCGCACGGTGACCCGCCGCGCCGAACGGCGCGCCGTTTCGCTGGCGCATGCCGTAGAAAATGATTATTCGCTGGTTTTAAAATACCTCAACCGCCTTTCTTCTCTGTGTTTTATTATGGAATTATTTGAAATTAAACAAAGCGGTTTAAAACCGAGCCCGGCCCGTAGAGACTTACAACGATGATGTCAGGTACCTGGATTAATGCGGCTGCCATTCTTGTGGCCGGTTTATTGGGCAGTTATCTGGGCTCGCGCCTGCCGGAAAAGCTGCGCGAAACCCTGGTTATGGCTTTAGGAATATTTACCCTGTTGTTGGGCGTGCAGATGTTCCTTAAATCAAACAATACGCTGATTGTGCTGGGCAGTGTTTTTGTGGGTGTGATTATCGGGGAATGTTTACGCATCGAGGATGGACTGAATAATCTGGGTTTATGGTTGGAAAGTCGTTTTGCCGGGCAAAAATCCGGCAATCAGGAAGGTAAGTTTTTAAAAGGTTTTTTAACCGCCTCGCTGGTTTTTTGCATCGGACCAGTAGCAATTTTGGGCGCCTTGCAGGAAGGCCTGACGGGAAAAATTGATCTGCTGTTGGTTAAATCGGCGTTGGATGCCCTTGGTGCACTGGCTTTTGCCTCATCGTTGGGCCTGGGTGTTTTGTTTTCCGCTGTGCCGGTTGTGATTTATCAGGGCGCTTTTACGCTGCTGGCCAGCCAGTTACAACCGATTATGTCAGATGCCATGATTGCCGAAATGACGGCTACCGGTGGTTTGCTGCTGGTTGCAATCGCTATCAGCAGTTTTCTTGAGATCCGTAAAATCAGGGTGGCAAATATTTTGCCGGCGCTGATTTTAGCGCCGGCAATTGTGTTTGTACTGCAAATATTGGGTCTATCTTAATTTAATATCTATTTACCTGCCAGGGCGGCTTCGATAGTACTTTCCAGCGCATTAACATCCACCAGTTTATTATTAACTAAAAAGAAGGGGGAGCCGGTTGCGCCCGATTGGCTGGCAAATTTGGCGTCATCCTGCACCCGCTGGGTGTATTTGTGGGATGATAAACAGCCCTTAAAGGTATTCATATCCAGCTTGAGGCTGTCGGCAAATGATTCGAGACGGGCGTTATTAAATCCGCCTTTGTTTTCTCCGGCCTGGTTGGCATATAAATAATCGTGATATTCCCAGAACTTGTTTTGATCCATGGCGCAGTAGGCGGCTTCGGCGGCGGCGATGGACTCGGCGCCTAAAAAGCTGAAGGGCACAAACTTGTAATATACCTTGCCGGTGCTGACGTATTTATCCATGATTTTGGGTTCCGTTTCGGTGCTGTAGATGCCGCAATAGGGGCATTGAAAATCTTCAAGCGCCACTACTTTAACGGGGGCATTGGGATCACCGGCAGTTGTTTCAACTGCATTGGGGCGAACAACGGTGTTGGGTACAATCACTGAAACACTTGATCCGCGTGAATTATAAATAAGGATACCGCCCAGAATTACCAGACCGATTAAAGCAATCGCACCCGGAATCATCCATTGTAAAACTGTGTCGCGGCGGCGGCGCGCTCGTAATTCTTCTCTTTTACCCATGTTTATACTCCATAAAGTTTATCTGATTTGTGGATTATACCATTTTCGGTTTTGTGTTGCCACACGGGCATATCATGCCCTTGAGCATATCATACCCAAGGGCATTGTATACCCAAAGGTATTTCATATAAAGGGCTAAAAGGGATATTGTAAAATGATAATGACTCACCGGTGGCACTTTTTGTTCCACCCAACCTTTCCCTGGCGAAATGATCCATCTTTAGTTCGACATCCGAGCGAATTTAATGGTTGATCGGGGGGGGGACAAAAATATTTTATTGATAGGTCCGGGGAGTAAATCCGAAAGATGAAATAGATGTAATGATTATAAAGAATCTTTCACATCGTTTTGTAATCCGTCGGGTAAGTTTTCCAGGGTAAATACCGGGAAATGTTCGCCTGTGGATTTAAACCCGATTTTCTCATAGAGAGCCAGCGATGCATGATTGCTGCTCTGGGTGTTAACGGTGATGCGGCGGATGCCGAGATCGTAATAAAAATGGCCCAATAAGTTATATACCAATGCGCTGCCGATGCTCTGCCCCTGGTATTCGGGTAAAACGGCCAGGCGCGCCAGATGAGCGCTCTCAAATGATGACGAGCTGATTTGAAAACCGATGATTTTGCCATCCAGTTCGGCCACGGTGGCATAATTTGATTGTTTGTAAGAGCAGGTGATGACATTAAGCGAGTTTTGCCAGAGCGTCTCAAACGAGTTTTTATCGATGAAACTGATCGTTTCGAGATCGTCGGTTTCCATGCGCCGAATTTTTAAACCCGGTGGCAGGGTACGCAGTGGCGGGGCGTCATTTTGCCAGGATAAAACCACGATGTACTGGTAAAGTGTAAAACCGGCTTCGGTTAATAAATCGGCATACCATTTTTGCAAGGCAACCGAAGCGAAGAGAATTTTTTTGTTTTCGTGATAATCCTCAAGCGCTTTTTGAAAAAGTATATTCCAGGTGGGCAGGGGGCGTAATTGAGATGTGATGGCAAACAGCCTGATCCAGGCAATGCCGGGCGGGTCGGCCGGGCAGGCCAAAGCGGCGCGGGCGCGTTGGTTTTTTAATAATAGCCAGAAGGGTTGTTCGCCCAGCCAATCGATGGGAGAGTGCCAATCCAGATGGCGGTGCTGACGGCAGTCTTCATCATCGATCAATGAATACAACAGTCCGTGATCAATCTTTTCGGCGCGACGGAGCGCATAATCTAAAGGCACGTTTCACCTGTTGGTCAATTTATGAAAAACCGGAAACTTAATTCTTAAAAATAAATTTTAACAGCCAGCGCAGGAATTTCTCCATGACGGAAGGCGATTTTTGGGCGTCGATTGCGGTTTGCATGCTCACCATGGCTTCACCGACCTTGCCACGGCGCATTTCAAGAGCCGAGATGCTTTTTAATACATAAGAACGCAGTTCGTTTTCACCGGCCTGTTTAAATAAGTCGGACGCCTGCTGGTAAGAAGACATGGCTTTATCAAGTTCTCCCAGGCCCTCAAAGGCGGCAGCCTGGTTGCCCAGGGCCATTGCCTGGCGTTTTAAGTCGCCTGCGGCGGCAAATACCAGATCGCTGCCCGCAACGACATCCAGCGCTTTTTGCGGCTGGTCGGCTTTCAGAAAAGCTACGCTGGCGTTATTTTTATTTTCGGCGGCATTTAACGCATCTCCAATATTGGTGTAAACCTGATAAATATTTTCAAATAAAGCAGCGGCGTGTTCGTAATCGCCCTCGTTAAATGATTTTTTGGCCTGCTCAATGGCGCTGGAGATGGTGCCCGGAGTAATATCCATGGTTTCCTCTGTTAATAAGTGATTTCAAGTAAACTTTCTGCAATGGAGCGCAGTTTATCGACCGGCATGTTTTGCAGTCGAAAGGCCAGTTCAATAAAAGGTCGATTTACCGGCTGGCTGATAAAAGCCTGTAGTTCTTCGGGCAATTCCCGAAAAGTGTTTAAATATTCCTGTTCGACTCGTTTTTTCCCGGCGGGGCCTTTTTGGTCAAAAAGACTGTCAAGCGGTATCTCCAAGACCTGCGAAATGGCCTCCAACTCGGGCAGCGGAATAGAGAGACTTTCTTTTTCGTATTTTTCAAGCATGGCTGCCGGAATACCGGTTTTTTCGGCCAGGTCGGCGCTGCTGAGGTTGGCCTGGGTTCTTTCCAGGCCGATGCGCGCACTGATGACACGATTACGAAGCTGTCGGATCATTTCCAGTTTTTTTGCGCCGGGGTTGTCTTCATTTTTCTTTGAAAGCGAGTCGCTGCCCCAGAAGTGCTGTAAGGGGACATCCATAAAAAAAGCGAAACTTTCCAACTGGGGCAAACTGGGAGCCTGCATCCCGGCTTCAAAAGCCTGGTATTGTTCCAACGATACCCCCATTTGTTCGGCGCATTGAGCCTGTTCATAATGAGATGCCTGACGGGCATCCAGGATTAATACAGCCAGTTTTTTCGTACGTAATTTAATAAGAGTTTGTGAATTCATAGGCTTATTCCATTAATTAGAATGAACGGGAACTGTTGGATCCGCCCATTGAACCGCCAAGGCGTGCACCGAACACTTCGGGACTGAGTTTAAACCCGGATGCTTCCAGGCGTGACATAAACAGGGGGCGCATTCCGGTGGGTTTAATTTCACCCGATATACGTCCGTTTGCATCCATGCCGGTCTGATCGAACTTATATATTTCAGTCATAACCACCGTATCCCCTTCCATGCCGGATACTTCATTAACGGCCGTAATCTTGCGCACGCCGTCTTTAAGCCGGGCGATTTGAATAATCAGGTCAATGGCAGAAGCGATCTGTTGGCGAATGCTTTTTACAGGAAGCTCAACGCCGGCCATAAGAACCATGGTTTCAAGGCGGGCAATGGCGTCACGCGGGGTGTTGGCGTGCAGGGTGGTCAGCGAACCATCATGACCGGTATTCATGGCTTGCAGCATATCCAGTGCTTCACCGCCGCGCACCTCGCCGACGATAATGCGGTCGGGGCGCATACGCAGCGTGTTGCGCACCAGGTCGCGAACGGTCACCTGAAACTTGCCTTCCACATTGGGCGGTTTAGTTTCCATACGCAGCACGTGCGCCTGCTGCAAACGCAATTCGGCGGCATCTTCAATGGTGATGATCCGTTCTTCGTCAGGGATGTAACTGGAGAGCGCATTTAATAAGGTGGTTTTACCTGAACCTGTGCCGCCTGAAATTAAAATATTCAACCGCGATACCACACAGGCGCGTAAAAATTCGGCCAGCGGAGGCGTCAGCGAGTTATATTCAATCAGATTTTGAATGCTTAATTTGCCGCGTTGAAATTTTCGAATGGTTATGGAGGGCCCGTCAATGGCGACCGGAGGAATGACGGCATTAACACGCGAGCCATCCGGCAGACGAGCATCCACGGTGGGCGTGTCGCTATCGATATGACGGCCCAGCGGCAGGATAATGCGGTCGATGATTTGCAAAACATGATCATCGTCGTCAAACTCAAGAGCAGATTTTAAGATTTTGCCGTGTTTTTCGATGAAAATATTATGGGCGTTGTTTACCATGATTTCGCTGATTTCAGGGTCGTCCAACAGGGGCTGCAGGGGGCCATACCCTAAAATATCATCGAGAATCTCGCGAAATAACTGATCGCGCAGCGAGGTTGCCAGTTGTAATTTGGTGCTCTGGTAAGCCTGTTGAATATATTGCAGGGTAACCTCATGACGCTCGTTGTATACCGGTGGGCGTAATTCGAGCTCGCGGGTCACCATGCTGGTCAGGTACGTCTTTAGTTTGGCGAGATCGGCGGCCAGGGGCGTGTTGTTATCTGTCATGAGGAGATCTCCATCATTTTTCTTCATCTTCCGGCGACATCCATAATATTTGTGAACGATTTACCGCGCAAAATTTATTGTTATAAACCACTTCACCTTTATCGTTTATTATCTGCGCGTCGGTAACGGCCAGAAAAGGTTCGGGTTGGTTAATTTCATCTTTTAATCGATTTTCAGGCCGGATATGAACGGTGCCAAGGATTAAATGCGAAGTTACCTGAATGCGTACCCTGACCGGTCGTTTTGCCACCACATTGGTAAATAACTTGCCCTTGTCATCAAATTGTGAGAACATAGATTTTTCCTTTTAATGCTTAAGCCCGGTCTTTTTCGGAGGGCATAATATAACCCAGACCTGCGCGGGTTACAATATGTTGTGGGGAATGAGCGTTGTCCTCCAGCTTTTGGCGCAGGCGGGCAATGGATACCCATAAAATTTCCTTATCCTCACGATAATGCTGGCCCCAAATGGCCTCAAGCAAGTCTTCAGCGGTTAAAACCTTGCCGATGTTGTGCGCAAAATGAATCAGTAGTTTATATTCCGTGGCAGATAAAAATATGGGTTTGTTACCCTTCCAGACTTCGGCGCGGGCAAAATCTATTTTTAAATTGCCGTGGGTAAAAAAGCGGTTTGCCGCGACCTGATCGGTTGGCTCGGCGCGCCTTAACACGGCGCGCACACGAGCGATTAACTCGGTGGCCGAGAAGGGTTTAACCACATAATCATCGGCGCCAATGTTTAAGCCCTGTACACGATCCTGT
>JAJTBH010000185.1 GCA_021287005.1 Anaerolineae bacterium | reverse complement strand
CCAATTCATAACCGGGGTTGACAACTGTTCCGCCCGAAAAACCGGATTCAACTTCCGCCACACCTTTTAAGGATTTATAGATCGCTTCGAGACACCAAAAACACCCGCCGGCAAGCGTGGCTGTTTCAAATATTTTATCCGATGGACTCATTTTTCCTCCAGATTAGTTAAAGAGTTTATAAACAAATCTTTCATATGATTTTTTGATAAAAATAATCCAGACACGTCTTGCAGAATGGATTATATTTGGTCCAAAAACAATTGGACGTTTTTTATAATTATATCGAAAACATCAAAAGTCGTTATTGTTGAGCCAATCATTTTTTATTAGCATAACAGCTATTAACCGGGTATTATAGAGCCAAATCGCCCGATTTTGGTAAACTTTCCACAGCCTATGTTATATGGTATAATTCAATTTCACTGACTGGTCCTGTTTGTGGCGATGCTGTAAACATGGAGACCTGCTGATGTGTAAAAACAATATTTTTTTAAGGAGAAGCAGACGTCATGGGTTTAACAAAAGAAAAGAAAACAGAATTAATTGATCAGTATAAACTGCACGAGGGTGACACCGGTTCACCGGAAGTTCAGATTGCCATTCTGACCACCCGCATCCTCCAGTTGACCGATCACCTGCGCAGCAACAAACACGATGAGTCCTCTCGCCGTGGTTTGCTCAAGCTGGTTGGACAGCGACGCCGTTTACTGGCCTATATGCGGATCAAAGATTTTAACCGCTACAAGACCATTACCGAACGGCTCAATCTGCGCCAGAAGTAATCATAAAAATTTAAAACGAGTAGATGGATTCTTCTTGGACCATCTACTCGTTTTAAAAATTATTTAAAGCCGAAATCTGTCAGTTGGGCATTGAAAGCGGGTTCGGAAAATTCCAAAGTCGCTTTCAGTTCCTAACAACAGATATGGCGGGAAAAGGAAAAAAAGAATATGAAACCAGAAGCAAAACAATTTACTGCCCTCGTGGGAGGGAAATCCATTATTTTTGAAACAGGCAAATTAGCGTTACAGGCCGGCGGTTCGGTTACAGTGCGCCTGGGAGACACCATTGTGTTCTCGGCAGCCACCATGAGCTCCGAACCGAAAGAAAATCAGGACTTTTTTCCATTAACGGTTGAATACGAAGAAAGAATGTACGCGGGCGGTAAAATTCCCGGTTCATTCTTCCGCCGTGAAGGAAAACCCAGCACCGAAGCCATCCTGGTGGCCCGTTTAACCGATCGTCCCATTCGCCCGCTGTTTTCACACAGCATGCGTAATGAAGTCCAGGTCATCAGCTTCTCCGTCTCGGCCGACCTGGAAAATCCGTTGGATATCCTGGCTATCAATTCGGCTTCCGCCGCATTGTGCATCTCCGATATTCCCTGGGGTGGCCCGGTTGGCGCAGTACGGGTTGGCCGCATTGACGGTCAGTTCGTCACCAACCCCACCTTCGCCGAGATGGAAGATTCAGACCTCGATCTGCGCCTGGCCGGAACGCGCGACGCCATCCTGATGGTGGAATGCGGTTCCAAAGAAATCCCTGAAGATGTCATGATCGAAGCGCTTCAATTTGGTCATGATGCCATTCAACCGCTGGTTGATGCTCAGGAAAAGATGGCTGCCGAAGTTGGCAAAGCCAAACGTGTAGTTCCGCTCTTTGATCTGGATGAAAGCATCATCAAGGACGTATTTGAAAAAGTTAACAACGGTCTTGAAGCGGCTCTGGATGCACCCCATACCAAAGCCGAATTAAATGAAGCCCTTAAAGAACTCGAAGTTAAGACTGTAGCCGAATTAGCCGGTGATGATGAAGAAAAATCTTCTGAAATTCAGGAAGCCTTCGAAGAAGCTTATAAACGTGTCGTTCGCGACCGTATTTTAAACCGAAATATCCGTCCCGATGGTCGTAAATTGACCGAAATTCGGCCGATCTGGTGCGAAGTCGGCACCAGCCCGCGCGCACACGGTTCGGGTCTTTTCACCCGTGGTGAAACCCAGGTCTTAACCCTGGCCACCCTGGGCACCCCCAAGGAAGCCCAGGAACTGGATACGTTGAGCCCGGCTGACAGCAAACGGTATATTCACCATTATAACTTCCCGCCCTATTCCACCGGTGAAGTAAAGAATATGCGCGGCCAATCTCGCCGCGAAATCGGTCACGGCGCTCTGGCCGAACGCGCCCTCGAACCCGTCATTCCCGCTGAAGATGTTTTCCCCTATACCATGCGTTTGGTTTCCGAAGTTTTATCCTCCAATGGTTCATCATCCATGGCTTCAGTTTGTGGTTCAACCCTGGCCCTCATGGATACCGGTGTGCCGATTAAAGCTCCCGTAGCCGGTGTTGCCATGGGTCTGATCAAGGAAGGTGACAGTTACGTTATTCTGACCGATATTCAGGGCGCTGAAGATCACCTCGGAGATATGGACTTTAAAGTAGCCGGTACCGAAGCCGGTATCACTGCACTGCAAATGGACATCAAAATTAAAGGAATTACGCCTGAAATTATGGCCAAAGCCCTCGAACAGGCACGCATTGCCCGCAACGATATTCTGGGCAAAATTTTGGAAGTTATTCCCGCACCTCGCCCGCAGCTTAAAGCACACACACCGCGCATCACCACGGTTAAAGTTCCGGTGGACAAAATCGGCGCCATTATCGGCCCCGGCGGAAAAATGATTCGCGCCTTGCAGGAAGAAACCAATACCAAGATCGATATCATGGATGACGGCACCGTCTTTATTGCTGCCACAAATGGCGTCGACGAAGCCAACGCCCGTGATCGCATTCTCGGTCTGACCGAAACCCCCGAATTGGGCCGCATTTATACCGGCAAAGTCGTCCGGACGACAGATTTTGGCGCTTTCATTGAAATTCTGCCCGGTGTGGATGGCATGGTGCATATTTCCCAATTGGACTCCGAACGTGTCAACAGCGTTGAAGATGTCGTTCAGGTCGGCGATGAAGCCACTGTAATGGTGACCGGCATTGACGATTCCGGAAAAATCCGCCTCTCCCGCCAGGCCGTCCTTGAGGGCTGGTCTTTGGAAGAAGCAGTCGAAAAAGACCGCAAAGGTTCCGGTAAACCCTCAGGCGGTGGCAATGGCGGCAATCGTTCATCTTTCGGCGGCGGACGCCGCGACGATCGCCGTGGCAGTGGTGGTCACGATCGCAGTGGTGGTGATCGCAACCGCAATCGCCGCTAATTCCGATTATTAAAAACAAACCGGCTGACAGAAAAATTTGTCAGCCGGTTTTTATTTACCTTTTGTTCGAACGGTAACCGATGATTAATCTTGAGTGGGCAAATAAGGCATTCTTGGGCCGGTAACATGTAAATATTCGGCCAATGCAGCGCGCATGGCTGTACGGTCATCCCAGGGGTGTTCTACCGTGCCAAAACACATGGATTGTTCATGTCCTTTTCCGCAGCTAATCACCACATCACACGGTTCAGCCATACGTAAAGCCATTCGAATCGCTTCACCGCGATCTTTCACCCGCCAGAAGTTTACACCTTCCTTACCGCCTCGTTTTTCGGCTGCCTCAGCCATCTCGGCCAAAATGTCATCCAATGATTCGGTACGCGGATCTTCGGCCGTTAAAATGGTTCGATCGGCCAGTTCAACTGAAATTTCAGCCATTAATTTTCGTTTTTCACGATCACGTAAACCGGCGGAGCCAAAAACAGCTACAACCTTACCGTCCGTTAACTGGCGAGCCGTCTCCAGTGCCCTTTTCAGTGCGTTGGGAGTATGGGCAAAATCTACAATACTGAGGAAGGCCTGCCCCATATAAATCTGCTCCATGCGGCCCGGAATGCCCTGCAAATTGGCTATCCCGCGGCAGGCATCTTCAAACGAGATGCCCAGGCCTAAAACCGTTGCAGCCAGAGCGCCCAGAATATTTGAGACATTATGCAAACCAACCAGGCGGCTTTCAACTGGAAAACGTTTATCGCCGTAAACAGCGGTGAAATATAAACCCGAGGGTTCATGCCGCACATCCTCTGCCCAGATATCCGCACCGTTATGAGTGCCGTAGGTCATTTTATTAACCCGCGTCACTTTATTTAGATAATCAAAAGATAAATCATCCGCATTTAAGACGGCCAGCCGCGGTGAAGGAACATCTTTATGATATGTTTCCGAAAGGGTCGTAAATAATGAGGCTTTGGCCTCACGGTAAGCTTCATAAGTTTTATGAAAATCCAGGTGCTCGTGGGTAATATTGGTCACAACCCCCAGGTCAAAATCGCAGGCGGTTACACGATGTTGTGCCAGACCATGCGAAGTGGCCTCCAGCACAACATGGGTTAACCCACTGCTTAACATGCGTGATAAATATCTTTGCACATCCGGCGCTTCGGGTGTGGTTACATGCAGGCCGGTATCAAGCACCTCGTCCCCAATTACGGCGTTGACGGTTGAAATAATTCCCACGCGAAGTTCCGCGGCCAACAGAATGTTATATATTAAATTGGCCGTAGTGGTTTTGCCATCCGTTCCCGTAACACCAATCACGGTCATATGGCGGGCCGGGAAATTATAAAAAGCGGCTGAAAGATGAGCCAGGGTAACCCGGCTGTCTTCCACCTGCACATAGGGTACATTCAGACCTGAAAGCGCCTGGGTGCCAATCACCGCGGCCGCACCACGTTCAATCGCCATGGGAATATAACGATGTCCATCCGAGCTATCTCCTTGAATGGCCACAAAAATAAATCCGGGATTAACTTGCCGGGAATCCAGTGTAATACCGGTGACGGGAACTTCCGGCAAAGCAGCCGGAGAAAGTGGGGTTACCGGGATTCTCTGGAATAATTGTTTTAAAGTTTGTTTTAAAAATCCAGTCACTGACTTTACTCCCAATTGTTAATTAAAATCATTAATAAAAGGCAGATGAGTTTACTCACCTGCCTTTATTATAACAACTTTACAGATCATCCAATCCGGAAAGGGTTGGTTGTAAATTATTGTAGTTTCTGGCGCATTCCTTCGAGTTGACCGGCAACAGAAGCATCCACGACACGGTCGCCTACACGTAAAACCAGGCCACCTAAAATGGAAGGATCAACCTTAAAGCTGACCGATGCGGCATTTCCCAGTTTGGACAAGACGTCCTTTTTTACAACTTCTTGCTCGGCGCTATCCAATGGTAAGGCACTGGTAATTTCAGCAGCCGCACCACTTAAAGCGGGCTGGTCTTCCAATACCACAACCTTGCCATTTTTTATCCCTGAGAATAATTCCTGCAGTAATGCATGCTGACGTTTTTCATCCAGCGATTCACCGATCAATTTTTGAGTAGCCGACATAGCCAGAGCGGCTACCTGTCCACGCAGATCAGCTAAAACGCGGTTGCGTTCAATTTCAACTTCTGCTTTGGCGTTTTCACGCAGTTTTGCAATTTCAGCATCGGCAGAAGCTTTTAACTCTTTTGCGGCTGAAGAGGCTCGATCGGAAGCTTCTTGAACAATTTCGTTGGCTTTTGTCTGGGCTTCCATTAAAATTTTCTCCGCAGCCTTTTCAGCATTGGCGCGTGCTTCTTCGGCTACACGGGCGTCTTCAATACCCTGGGCAATTTTTTCGCGGCGTTTTGCCAGGAAATCCTGTAACGGTTTATAAACCCAGGCATAAAGGACCACAAAAACGATGCCGAAGTTTAAAATCTGGACAATTAAAAATCCTAAATTAATACCTAGTTTTTCCAAAGCTATCCTCCTTCTTTAGTGTAGACGCCGAAGCGATTTAGAGCACAAACAGCATCAAGAAAGCAATAACCATACAATAAATAGCGATAGCTTCAGAGAATGCAATTCCCAGAATCATGTTTGTAAACAAGTTACCATAAGCGTCCGGGTTGCGAGCCATACCGCCCAATGCACCGTGTACGCTCAAACCAATGCCAATACCGGCGCCCAGAGCACCAATCATGGATAAACCAGCCCCGATAAATTTTGCAGCCGCAATAATATCTACTCCACTCATTTGATATGCCTCCTGTTTAAATCAGATGCGTAATGTGTAATCTTAGTGTTCGGCGTGTTCTTCACCGCCATGACCCTGGGTAGCCTGGGCCATAAAGACCATGGTGAGCATACCAAATACAAAGGCCTGGATTACTCCCATGAATAACTCAAACATATAAATCAACGAAGGTGCAAAAACCGGAACCATCGTGGCAACCAGGGCAACCAGCACCACGCCGGAAAACATGACGCCAAATAGACGGAAGGCAAAAGAGACGATTTTTGCAAACTCTGAAATCAGTTCAAGGATACTGACCAATAAATCCATGAAACCGAAGAGCGGTTTTGAAAAAAGGGTGCGTACATTAAAGAACTTGTACAGATACGCCGGACCCTGAGTTATAAAACCGACTACCTGCGTGGCAATAACGGAAATTAAAGCCAGGCCGGCAGTGAAATTTAAGTCGGTCGATAGGCCACGCAGCCAGGGAACCAGAACATAACCATGTTCTTCGGTTGCAGGCAACAACATGGAAAATGCGCCCAACCAGGGTTGAATGGCGTGCCCTTCACTGGCGGATTCTTCCAACCAACCGATGCTTTCAAAACCGGGGATCATTTTAATCAAATTGGCGATTAATACGATTAACATGATCGTGGCAAACCAGGGGAAAATCATTTTGGTATATTTTCCGGCAGTCGTTTCGGTCAGGTTATAGAGCATATCCATACCTGCTTCAACTAAACCAGGCAGACCTTTTAAAACCAGGCTGCCGCCTTTTACCGCACGGTAAAAGCTGAAAGCAATCAGGAAAAGCACCAGATCACCCAGCAGCATGGCTACCATGGTATTTGTTAAATAAAGGTCTCCAATACCGGGCAGCGTCAACAGTGGTTCGTGCATTACGGCTTCAGGGGCTACCTGAATATGTGGACGAATCGGGGTGAAATAAATCATGCCGGGAATGGATAACAAAATACATGCCAACACTATCCAGCGGTATTTACCCCATCGCCATTTACGCGTGTTTTCCAAAATCTTCCTCCTTCTTGCCAGCCTGATTGTCTGAGTTTGTCCGAATGTTTAATTGCGCCAGACCATATCGCACAATTGCCAACATAACAAGTAGAGAAACCGGGATACTGGCTATTAATAAAATCAGGGTAAAAAGAGGTCGAGTCAAAAAACGGCTGTCCAACCATAAACCGGTAAATAAGGCGGCTAATATGATTACAAGCGTAACCAGCCCTACTTGACCCAAAATACCCACCAGGGCAAGGTTCTTAATCCTGGTAGGACGGCTATCTTCTGACTTTTGAGTAGAATTCATAACGTAAGCCATTATATCAAATGTGCTAGAGTCAGTCAACGAGACTCATAAAAAATGTAAGTTAATTAAATAATAGCGCCTTTTCTGCACCTTCCCTATTCCGGCAGCGATCGTTTTATCTATTTTATGCTTAACTGGTCCAATAATCCCTTGCGACACGTTTTAAAAGAGATTTTCGCTGTGAAAACAGCGAAA
>JAJTBH010000184.1 GCA_021287005.1 Anaerolineae bacterium | reverse complement strand
CCAAGCTTCGGCCACCGAGGTGGTAACAAGCTCAGCCACCGGGCTTCGGCCAGCGAGGTGGTATCAGGCGCATGAGGTGGACAGTTATAAACTCCAGATAAATACCCGGATCATTAAATAAACTTTTTTCATTTGATCGTGTTGCGCCGAGCGGGTGTGCGTGTTAGAATAAATAGAGTTATTCTCATATCTCGGTAAGAGGTCACAAAAGTTATGTCTAAAATGGTAGAAGTAGTAATTGACAGCGTCAGGGTTAGTCTCACCAACCAGCAGCGAATTGTGGTATTACGAGACCTCCAATCCGATACTTATTTACCCATCTGGATCGGGCCATATGAGGCCGAATCAATCACGATTGCCCTGCAAGAAATTGAAGTGGCTCGCCCGCAAACCCATGACCTGCTTAAAAATGTATTTAACATGTTAAACGCGCACCTGCTGCGTGTTGAAATCATCAACTTACGCGAAGATGTTTTTTACGCCAACCTGGTGGTCGAATTAAATGACCAGGTGGTGAACATCGACTCGCGCCCTTCCGATGCGCTGGCCCTGGCCGTACGCACCAACGTTTCCATCCTGGTGGCGCGCGAGGTTCTCGACACGGCCGGCATCCATCCCGAACAGGATATTCAGGAGGATGGCAGCGCGCCCGCCCCCGATGAAGGCGGCCCGGAAGAATCCAAAGAAAAGGGTGAGGATCGTCTTTCAGTCTTTGAAGATTTTCTGGATAATCTCGATCTTAACGATCTTTCCAACCCGCCGGATGAAGATGAACCGGACGAAAACGACAGCGGTCAGGATCCCGACCATGTTTAAACGCCAGGCAATTCAACCGGGGCAGCAGTTATACCCCGGTTTTTCATCGGTTCAAACTATAACGACACACCCCGCATAAATTTATGGACGATCTGCCACCTCTACCCAATAATTCACCCGCCGAGGAATTTCAATCTCAGCCGCACAGCCGTGAAGCCGAAGAATCCGTACTGGGATCGGTGTTAATTAATCCCGAAAGTTACCTGGACGTAGCCCAGTTCCTCAAGGCGGATGATTTTTACATTGTACGCAATCGCTGGATCTGGGAAACCTTCACGCGCCTGAGCGAACGGCGCATTCCGATTGATAACCTGACGGTCACCAACGACCTGGACCAACGCGGTCAACTGGCCGAAACCGGCGGCCCGGCTTATATCACCTTCTTAATCAGCCAGGTGCCCACGTCGTTAAATGCCGAAGCCTACGGCCGCATTGTGGAAGACAAAGCCATTCGCCGGCGTATGTTAGCCGCCGCCAATGATATGGCGCAGCAGGCCACCAACCAGCAGCAAAGCGTGGATACGGCCCTGGGCGAGGCGGAAAAATCGATCTTTGGCATCAGCCAGCGCCGCACCCAGAAGGATTTGCAGCCGATTAAAAAGGTGCTGAGCGACGTTTACGACCGGGTGGACCAACTTTCACGCCTGGGAGATGAAATTTACGGCGTACCCACCGGCCTGGTGGACCTGGACCGCCTGTTGGGCGGTTTGCAGAAATCGGATTTATTAATTGTAGCCGGCCGCCCGGGTATGGGTAAAACCGGCTTTATGCTTTCGGTCGCCAAAAATGCGGCCCAGAAATATAAAAAACACGTTGCCATGTTTTCGCTGGAAATGTCCAACGAACAGTTGGTGCAGCGTTTAATCGCCCAGGAAACCGGCATCGACACGCAGCGCCTGCGCACCGGCAAGCTGAACGACGACGAATGGCCGCTTTTCATTCACGCCGTGGAAGTGCTCTCGGATACGCACATCTTTCTGGACGATACCCCCGCCATCACACCCATGCAACTGCGCACCAAATGCCGCCGCATTCACCTGGAATACCAGCTTGACCTGATCATCGTGGACTATTTACAGTTGATGAGCGGCGACGGGCGCAACGACAACCGCGTGCAGGAAGTTTCCAACATTTCGCGCAACCTGAAAGTGCTGGCGCGCGAGTTAAATGTGCCCGTACTCACCGCCGCCCAGCTTTCGCGCGCGGTGGAACAGCGCACCGACAAAAAACCCCAGCTTTCAGACCTGCGCGAATCGGGCAGTTTGGAACAGGATGCCGACATCGTCATGTTCATTCACCGGCCAGACGCCATGGAACAGGAAAGTCCCAAACACAACCTGGCCGAGTTAATCGTCGCCAAACACCGCAACGGTCCCACCGCCTCGGTGGAGCTGGTTTTCCGCGGCAACCTGGCGCGTTTTGAAAATGCGGCAACGCATTATTAGTAGACATAAGGGATTATAAATTATGCCTGCTTTTAGCGGTTTTCCGGGCGGAAAAGTGCCTCTCATCCCCGTTCCCGCACCGTTTTTTTCACAACTTCTGCCCGACATCGATTCACTGGAAGAATTAAAAGTGATTCTGTACACCTTCTGGTTTTTGGACCACCAGGAAGGTGAATACCGCTATATCACCCGCCGCGATTTTACGGAAGATGAATTGTTAAGCAACTCTCTGGACGAGGCGGCGCTGGCGCAAGGCCTTCAACTGGCGCTGGAGCATGGCCTTCTGCTGGAAGCCCGCCAGCCCGGCAGCGACCAGGTATATTATTTTCTCAACTCGCCGCGCGGACGGGCCGCCGCCCAGTTAACCCGCGACGGCAAATGGAAACCGGGTGGGCACCAGGCCGCACAACTGGTCTACGAACGCCCCAACATTTTCCGTCTGTACGAAGAACACATCGGCCCGCTCACCCCGCTGATGAGCGATTCGCTTAAAGAAGCCGAAACGCTCTACCCCGCCGATTGGATCATAGACGCATTCCGCCTGGCCGTGCATAAAAATGCGCGCAACTGGCGTTATATTGAAGCCATCCTGCGGTCATGGCAGGAGAAAGGACGACATGAAACCGATCAACGAGGAAATCAAGAAGATTACCGACAATATGGCGAGGGGGAATTTGCCGACTTCATCGAACATTAACTACGACCCCGATCGTATTCTGCCCCTGGATGGCGACCCCAACTGCCCCATCTGTCACGGCATCGGTTTCGTGCGTCAGGATTTGCCCATCGGGCACCCCAACTTTGGCAAACTGGCCATTTGCGTCTGCCGCCAGCAAGAAGTGACGCAGAGCAGCCGCAAGGTGCTTTTTTCCGTCAGCAACCTGACTGCGTTTAAAGATATGACTTTTGAAAATTTTAACCCGCGCGGGCATGTGGGGCTGACCGGCGAACAGACCACTTCGCTGACGTATGCCTTCAACCAGGCGCGGCGTTTTTCACAGGAATTAACCGGCTGGCTGCTGTTTACCGGCGGTTACGGCTGCGGTAAAACACACCTGGCGGCGGCCATTGCCAACACGGCTGTGGTGAGCGGCACGCCCACCCTGTTTTTAACCGCGCCCGACCTGCTAGACTGGATGCGTTTTTCGTATGACAGTCCCGACGCCACCTTTGAGGAGCGTTTTGAAGAGATTCGCAACGTGAATCTGCTGGTGTTGGACGACCTGGGCACACAAAACGCCACGCCCTGGGCACAGGAAAAACTCTTTCAGATCATCAACCACCGTTATGTTAACCGCCTGCCGACGGTATTAACCAGCAACCAGGATATCAGTGAAATCGAAGGGCGGATCAGTTCGCGCCTGCAAGACCCGACCCTGGTGGGCGTGATTAAGATCAGCGCGCCCGATTACCGCTCCCCCACAGTGGACAGCACCCACCCGCTGCTTTCATCGCTGCACCTGCTCAGCCATTTAACCTTCGGCAACTTCAGCCTGCGTGAACCCGAAACACTGGATATGGACGCACGTAGCAGCCTGGAAAAAGCTTTCCGCGCCGCGCGCGACTTTGCCGAGGCGCCAATGGGCTGGCTGGTGTTAACCGGCACGTACGGCTGCGGCAAAACCCACCTGGCGGCGGCCATTGGCAACGCGCGCCTGGGGGCGGGTGAATCGCCCATGTTTGTGGTGGTGCCCGACCTGCTCGACCATTTACGCGCCACTTTCAGCCCGAACAGCAACATGTCTTATGACCGCCTCTTTGACCAGGTGCGCATGACCTCGCTTTTAATTCTGGACGACCTGGGTATGCAGAGCGCCACGGCCTGGGCGCGCGAAAAACTCTACCAGATTTTTAACTACCGTTACAACGCCAACCTGCCCACGGTGATCACCACGGCCAGCAAAATTGATGAAATCGATGCACGCATCCGCAGCCGCATGCTGGATGGACGCCTGTGCAAAATTTACGCGATCACCACGCCGCCCTATCTGACCGGCGCGGACGGCAAACCGCGCAAGATAGCCGGGCGCGGCAAGGGGTAAGGGACTTCCCAGTTTCCACAATTTCAAAAACCTCATACGAATAATCAAAATCAGAACCGCCAATGAAGTCAAAAAAAAACACCGGCTTCGACAGGCTCTGCCGGCGTTTTTGCCTTCAAATATTTACGCAAGAGTCATGTTTTTTTATTTAAAGCCGCACATGTAAGTTTCACCCGGGATACAGCTTCGGGAGAATGCCCACCAAAATTTGTTTAAGCATGAATTTTGTAGGTATAATATTAATTAGATAATTTTGGTGATATTTCTAATAAATAACCACAAAAAGGGATAAAAAATGTTAACAATATCTTCCATTATGATCGGGACAAAACAAATCGGAGTAATGGCGGCTTTTTATGAAAAAATCTTCGGACGGCCGCCGGATATGGCCAGCAGCGAAAACGGTTTTTATGGCTGGCAGGCTGGCAATGTTTATTTTAGTATCCTGGAGCATTCCGAAATGGGCGGAAACAGCAAAGACCCGGGACGGGTAATTATTAATTTTGAGACTCTCCAGGTTCAAGAAGAGTTTGACAGAATTAAGGCTCTGGGTGGAAGCGTGATTAGAGCGCCATATAAAATGGGGGATGGAATGATCGCCACCCTGGCCGACCCCGATGGCAACTACTTCCAGCTCATTAAACCAATGGAGATGCAGTTAACATAACGGCAGGTATTCAAACGAACAAATGACAAACCCAGCCATACCCGTGCCATTAAGGTATGGCTGGGTTAAACTGCACTTATTGCCCGGAGATGATAAACCAGACAGGGCGTTAATATTAATAATGGTAGCTGGCCTGCAAAAAATCGATCTGATCTTCTCGAACCAGGTATGCAATGCGGTGTTCCTGGGGTAATCTTCTTGACCATGCCCCCGGAGTGAAATATTTTAATGGCTCAGGTTTGCCTATTCCTTCAAAGGGATCGGGTAAAATGGTTTCAATCAGATTAAAAACTCTGAGCGCCAGTTTCCGGTCAGTTTCAAGCCAATAGCGAATATCTTCAATGAATTCGGGCTGAAACACCGCCAAGCGCACATTTTTACTCAAAATCGACCTCACGCCGCAAAACATCTGGCGTCGACGGTTGAATTTCATTTTTTAGAGCCCGTCCAAGAGCAGAAAGCAGGCGCTCAGCATTGGCAAAGATAGGCTGTCTCCATCAGGCTTTCCAGTTCTGATGCGGCGATCATTGCCACTTCTTCTTCACCACGACGCTGAATCACAACCACTTCGCGGTTGTGCGTTACCTGATCCAATAATTTTGCCAATCCATCACGAGCCTGAGTGTATGTGGTTTGAATAGTCATATTTTCTCCATCCTGTACATGATTGCTGCACAGTAACAAACTCGGTTTGTCAAGGTTTTCCACAATAACTTAAGTTTAACCGATATAATTAATGTATGCGACAAGGCGAATAAAAGAAATAATCCTCGTTTTGAAATAAATCCCGCCAGTTTTTACAGGTAGACTATGATTCTCCCCAAAATACGCGATCCCCGGTTCATCACCCTCCGCCGGGGCGGAACCCTCAACGATGCAGAGCATCGCCTGTTAGCCCTGTGGGCGGCGACCTGTGCAGAACACGTTCTGCGCCTTTTCGAGTTGGAAAATCCAGCGGACTTGCGCCCGCGTTACGCGATAAATCAGGTGCGGGGCTGGGTGCGGGGTGAGGTCGGCATGCTCCAATCGCGAGCGGCGGGTGGGCACGCCATGGCAGCCGCCAGGAATCTGAGCGGCGCCGCGCGCTTTGCCGCGTTTGCCGCCGGTCAGGCGGCAGCGGTGGCGCATGTGGCCGCACATGAACTGGGCGCCGCGGCATATGCCATCAAGGCGGTGCAGGCGGCTGCGCCTGAAGGTGAAAGAGAAAACGCCGGCCGGCTTGAGTGCCGCTGGCAGCGTGAACAACTGCCGGAGGTTATTCGCGAGCTCGTGCTGGACGATCAACGCTTGCGAAACGCCATCTGCTGGTCGGTTTTTGACTGCTGACAGGCCGGCGGCTGACGGTTTTGTTAATCATTAAAACAAAGCGGATTCCAAAACAATACCAATTCGATAAAAAGCCGTTTCCGCTAAAACAGGTTTTACTGTGAAAATGAAAAGGAAAAATTAAATAATGGGTGAATTCTGGGAGGATGCTTTCCGAGAGAAAGAGATGATGTGGGGAGAAAACGCAATTGCCCTGGCCGGGGATGTTTCTGAGCTTTTTAAGCAGCTTGGTTTTAGCAGGATATTAATTCCCGGTTTTGGCTACGGCAGAAATGCCAAACCGTTTTATGATAAAGGGTTTGAAGTTACCGGGATTGAAATCTCGGGGACGGCCATAAAACTGGCGCGCCAATTTTTAGGACGGGACGTGCGGGTTTTTCACGGTTCCGTTGCCGATATGCCTTTTGACGGGGAAATTTACGATGGAATATTCTGTCACGCATTAATCCACCTGCTGGATGAAGATCAAAGAAAAAAACTGATATCGGATTGTTACTGTCAACTGCGGCCGGGCGGCCTGATGATTTTAACAGCCATAACCCAACACGCAAGCACTTATGGTGTAGGCGAAAAAACAGGCAGGAATCGATTTAAAACCAGGGATGGGGTAAATCTTTATTTTTACGACAAAGACTCGATTGAACAGGAATTTGGAAGTTTTGGCCTGATCGAAGTTACCATTATTGAAGAAGCCGTTAACGGAAAAACCAGTACAAAGTTCTGGAAGATTGTCTGCAAAAAAGATGCAGTATAAAATTGTTTTAAACCCAAAAGAACCCATAGAATTTAGACAGCTCACAGAGACAAAAAAGTTTATTATCTACAATGTTATAATCGGTTTATAGATATTGAAGCATTATTATCTTCCAATTTATTAGGCGGCTTCTGCCAGAAACACCCTGTCAGGTTGTTGTCTTTCTTTGGTTCCATACTGCGGAATGACTTTGGTCCGCAAATTGCTATGGATGTAGTGGTTGGGTTCGAAAGCGGTTTTATCATCGGTTATCATTTTTTGATAGAATCGGATTTAGCCCAATTATTGGGGCGAAAAGTAGATTTACAAACTCCGGATTATCCGAAGTCGTTCCTGTTTATGAGCAGGCATGACCCTGAAATTTCTTTAAAACAAATCTTCTCTTTTGCTCGTGAAGCAGTCGATTTATGGATAAACCAGCGTGGATTTTGATATCTTGTGGGCAATCGTC
>JAJTBH010000183.1 GCA_021287005.1 Anaerolineae bacterium | reverse complement strand
GCGTTTATAAACCGCTGCTTAATTCGATCATCCGATCGACGATAGATGCCGAAGCTAAAACCGCGGGAATGCCGGCGCCGGGGTGTGTGCCAGCCCCGACAAAATAAAGATTTTTAAAATCTTCTGAGCGGTTATGCGGCCGCAGCCAGGCGGTTTGTGAAAGCGTGGGCTGCAAAGAAAAAGCGCAACCGTAATAGTTGTTTAATTCATTTTGAAAATATAACGGATCGATATGGTGCTCGGCAACCAGGTGGGTGCGCAGGTCGGGCAGATAGTTTTCTTCCAGAAATTGAAAAATTCGATCGCGGTAAGGCCGCGCCATTTTTTGCCAGTCAATGCCGGATTGCTGATTGGGGACGCTTGCCATAACCCGGAACGTTTCACAACCGGGCGGTGATAATGATTCGTCCGTCAGAGCGGGCATTTGCAGGTGTAATAAAAATTCCTGCGGCAGGCTGTGCTGTTCAAAAATATCGGTCAGATAAGTTTGAAATCGGTCAGGCAGCAAAATATTATGATGGACAAGGCCTGATTCGCGGTATAAACGCCGGGTGCCAAAATAAATGACAAAAAAAGACTGGCTGAATCTTTTGTTATTTATAAAAGAGTCTTTATATTTTCGACGATGTTTTTCATCGATGAGATTGTGATAGGTATAAGCCAGGTCTGCATCCGAGATGACACAATCGGCGCGATATAAACTGCCATCCGCCAGGCGCACGCCGTTGACTTTGGCGCCGTCACTGAGAATTTCACTGACCGGACTGTTTAACCAGAGCGAGCCGCCGCATTCGGCAAAAAGGGCCAGTAATGCTTTGATAATTGCATCAAAACCTCCCCGCACATGGTATGTCCCCCATTTTAAGGGCAAATAATTCTGGAGGGCATAAATGGACGGTGTGTTAAAAGGCGAGCCGCCGCTCATTAATGTGGGCAAAACAAGCGCTTTGCGCAGAAGATCGTTTTTGACATATGTGCTGATATGTTGATAAACGTTAAGATATGGCGGAAATTTAACCAGGTCGGGCACCAGGTTTAAAACATCGGTCAATCGCAGTGTATTCTGAGTGATCAGATCGAGAAAACCTTTTTTGTAAACCTGGCGGGTATCTTCCATATATCGACTAAAACCGGCGGCATCCCCTGGACTCAGATGGGTGATTTGATTGAAGATATCCTGTTCATTACCATTCAGATCAAAGTGTTTTTTGGGCGATGCAAAAACCCTGTAAAGTGGCTCCACCGGAATCAATTCAACATAATCGGCGAGATTTTTGCCGGCGACTTCAAAGATATCTTCAAGAAGAAATGGAGCCGTAACGGCGCTTGGGCCGCCGTCAAACTTAAATCCGTTGATTTCGAATGAATCCGCCATACCTCCAGCCCGGTCACGTTTTTCAAAAACTTTAACTTCATGCCCGTGAGCGGCAAGCCGGCAGGCGACTGCCAGCCCTCCCAGACCACTGCCGATGACGATAATTTTCTTTTTATTTGGCATAGTTGATTACATCTGTTTTTTCTGCTGGTGCAGGGGAATTTTGGGTACGTTTTGAATGTCGAGAATTAAGGCCTGTAATAAAAATTGAATGCCCAGGATGAGTGGAATGACGGCCACCATCACCGTGCCGGTCAGCGTGGGAATGCCGGTAATGGTGGATTTTATCCAATGGTAAATACCAAAACAAAAACCGAAAACGGAACCGAAAAGCCCCATGATAGTCAAAATTGATAGAGCAGTAAAGTCGCGGATGAAGTACTGAGTCACAATCCGATTTAAAAAGCTTTTTAATAATGGAATGGGAAATTTAATTAAAACATCCAGTTCAGACAAAGAACTTTTCTCATCGCCATAACGAGCAGGTATGTAAACATCTTTAGTAACGGCTTGGATAAGCCCCAATTCAAGCAGCATGCTGGTTTCAAAAAAGAAACGCGGTGCGATATTTTCTTTTTGCATATTTTGGTATACATCGCTCCAGATGGCAGTGTAACCATTGGATGGGTCAAATATATTCCAATAACCGGAGGCTAATTTGGTTAAAAATGAAAGTCCAATATTGCCAATCCGACGGATCAATGGCATGGCAGTAAGACTGCGACTGTGCACAAAACGGTTGCCTTTTACATAATCGGCAGGGCCTTGCATCAGAGTTTCCAAGAGTTGCGGAAGATAAGCGGGATTCATCTGATTATCGCTATCCATTTTAATTAAAATATCGGCACCGGCCAGACAGGCTGCATCATAACCGGTGATCATAGCCCCTCCCACTCCCTGATTTTTTTCATGGCATATAACTATGATTCGCTCAGATTGTATACCAAGGGTGTTGGCAACTTCTAATGTATTATCTTTACTGCAATCTTCTATGATAAAAATTTGATTAATCCAGGAAGGAATACCATTTACAACTTTTTCGAGGTGTTTTTCTGCATTATATGCAGGGATAATTACAGCGATTTTGTGATTTACGAGTGTTTTAATAAATTTGTGATCAGGTGTCATTGTAATTAACCGAACTTAAAAAAAGATAAAGTATTTATGTGTAAATTTTACATCAACATGTAAAATTGGTGTGGGATTGTTGGAATTGTAAATCACAAATTAAATCACCACTTTTTTCAAAAACATCAGCAAGTGACTTGATGGTATAATTTTAAATCATACCAACATAGTTTCATTGAAGGGGGGTTATGAATCGATACGTTTATCGTTTGGTTTTATTGACCGTTTTTTGTCTGGTGGGATGTTCTTCATTTTCTGCGGGAAACAGCCTGCAAAATATCAAAATAACGCCGGACGCCACCCAATTATTTAAAAATGCTTTATTAATTGCCACATTGTCAATGCCGACACAAACACAGCCTTCGGTAACGCCTTCATTTGAACCAACCATACCATCTACAGCCACACCGGTGGTTTATAACACCTATGAGATAAAAGAGGCTGGATATGTGGGCGATAAAATGATTCTCAAATTCTTTGTTCCGGGGATAAACGGCCAGTTTCAAGCACGGGTGAACAATGTTACTTATGATTGTTTTGTACCACCAGGTGAAGTTGATTTATTAAGTTGTAGTGGTGCACCCGTATCGATTGATTCGGTTATTGATGTTAAAGTCTTTCCAGTAAACAGCCAACAGATAGTTATGCAAATAATGGTCAACCTGGCAAGGCCGGCAACGGAAACACCGGAAGTTGCGTACGCCGCCGCCGGCAACAGTGGCAATACCGGGGCTACTGCGACGGCAGCTCCGACTGCTATACCGACTAACCCGCCTTGCCCGGAATGGTGTGGGTATGTGGAATATTATGATGGGAATAAAACATACGAATGTGGATTTAATGAAGCGTGGAAGGCTCATCATATGGCCTTTTCTGCCGTTGCATCGTCAAGCGATATCCCCGGAACTTACCAAAGTTCTGTAATTAAATATGGATATGAGTGTATTAATGGTTTGGAATATTACGATGATCGAAGTACATGGCCTCCAATGGATACACCGATTTGGTAATAAAAAAAGCATAAAAGGCTTACCTGCATTGGAATAAGAAATCGGTGATGAACTGGCTTGTATGTCTAAAATCACCGCTTTGAATACGGTTAGATACGCTTAAAGGGGTTCAATCAAGTTATTACAAATCTTTCATTTATAGTTTTATCATCAAGTATAAACTTTGATTTATGATGATTTTTAGAGATAACAGGATGGTTTCTGCAACCTCAGTCGAGGTATATATTGGCAGTATAATAGCGCTATGGAAAATATCACATTAGATCAAAATCGACAAAAACAGGCAAAAGTATATGCGCATATCAGCCGCCGTTTAATGGTGTTTGATTTGCTGATCGGGTTGTTATATATCAGCCTCTGGCTGGTAACGGGCTGGTCGTTGGCTTTACGTGGAACATTGGGCGCATTGACGGATAATGAATGGCTGTTGGTAGCGGGTTATGCCCTGGTGTTTGGCGGCATTTTTTATGTGATCAATTTGCCGCTGTCTTATTTTGAAGGTTTTGTCCTGCCGCATCGTTTTGATCAATCAAACCAGTCGATAAAAGACTGGCTCGTCGATCAAGGCAAGGAACTGCTGCTCACCGTCGTTTTTGGCGGTATTTTGGTTGAAATGATTTATGTTTTTTTGCGCGCCGCGCCGGATTTATGGTGGTTAGGGGCGGCGGGTTTTATGTTGGTGGTTAATGTATTAATCGCCAACCTTGCGCCGCTTTTACTCTTCCCGCTGTTTAATAAATACGTGCCACTCGATGAAGAATACGCCGAACTGGCGCAGCGCCTGATTAAACTGGCCGAACGCTCCGGCACGCAAGTGCAGGGTGTCTACAAGTTTGATATGAGCCGCCGTACCAAATCGGCCAATGCCGCTTTAGCGGGGCTGGGTAATACGCGCCGCATTATCCTGGGCGACACCCTGCTTAAAGAATTCAGCAGCGCCGAAATTGAAACGGTGATGGCTCATGAACTCGGTCACCAGGTTCACAAGGATATTCCCGTGGGAATTGTCATCAGCAGCGTGTTGACCCTGCTGGGCTTTTACCTGGCTTCACTGGTCATGCGGGCCGGTGTGCCGTTTTTTAACCTGCCTGGCACGGCAGATGTGGCCGCCATGCCGTTATTTATGCTGGCGCTGGCCGCCTTTGAACTGGTGACGCTGCCATTGGGGAATGCCTTTTCGCGTTGGCGCGAACAACGCGCGGACCTTTATGCGCTGCAATTGACCGGAGATGGGCAGAGTTACGCCTCGGCATTAACTCGCCTGGCCAATCAAAACCTGGCCGAGGTGGACCCGGAACCGTGGGTTGAATACCTTTTGCATTCTCACCCGGCGCTTTCTCGCCGGATTAATATGGCTTTAAATTATCAAAAAACAGGATCAAAATAATGATGGTAGTTGAACCTTCGTTGGCGCAGGACCTGGAACAGATATTAGACATTTCACGTGAAGTGGGCGTTTTTTCAGATGAAGAAGTGGATACGGTCGACGAGTTGTTCCAGGGTTATTTGAGTGATGCCGTTAAAAGCGGCTACAACTTTTTATCCTGCCGGGAGGATGGCAAGATATTGGGTTTCGCTTGTTGGGGCCCGACGGCGTTGACGATGGGTACGATTGATCTTTATTGGATCTGTACGGATAAAAATGCACAGGGACGCGGTGTTGCGGCGCGCCTGTTTAAGGCTGTGGAAGATTACGCCCGTCAGGCGGGACGCTGGTTGATTGTGATCTGGACAAGCAGCAAGTTGGAATATGAGGCTGCGCGCCGCTTTTATTTAAAAATGGGCTGTAAATTAACCACACAAATCGCCGATTTTTATGATCACGGCGACGATTTATGTGTATTTATTCGCCGGCTGGATGCCGATGACTCAGTTAATGGGTAAAACGCGGCCCAAGGATTGGGTGGCGGCGGACAGCCTGGTTGATAACGAAAGATGCCAGTTTAATGTAGGGTAGTCCAATTGCTTCCGCACCAAGCGCCAGCGAGGATTCGGGGCTGAATTCGGGGTCGGGGTTGGCATCCACGACATAAAAAATGCCATCCCTCAGGCGAAAGTCGAAACCGGCATAATCGCGGCATTCAAGTACCTCAAAAACCCTTAAAGCTGTTGTTTCAAGCTGAGAGCGTTCTTCATCTGATAAAGAGGGATTAACGATTACCTTAATTTGATTAAAATACTTCGAATCGGGGTTCATTTTGGAATCGTAACAAAGCAGATGTTCACTGGGGTCTTGAAAGTTTGAATAATCCATTTCACCGGGGGGTAAAACTTTAGCTTCGGCGCCATTACCAATAACTGAAACGCGAAATTCGCGGCCATGAATAAAATCTTCAACCAGGGCGGGTTGATTAAATGCCTCCAGGACATGCTTAATCCGGTAAGTTAATTGTTGGTGGTTTGCTACCACGGCTTGCGGTTCGATGCCGACGCTGCAATGTTCACAGGAGGGTTTTACAATGGCGGGAAATTGATGCCAGCCATCTTCACTCAGGTTATCATAAGCGCGCCAGACGGGGGTGGAAATGCCGTGCCGGTCAAGTAAATATTTGACGTTAATTTTATCCTGGCTGAAAGAAAGAATGTGGGCAGAAGCGCCGGTGTGGTAAAAACCGAGGTTTTCAATGATTTCAGCCGCCTGACCGGAACTGCGCGGGATGCCGGGCAGTTCTTCGCATAAATTGAATAATAAATAATCTTGTGGGGAATAAGGCCGTAATATATTGGCCAGGTCGGGCGTGTAAACGGGCAAAACAGTGAGGGGATAGCCTAAATTTTTTAATCCGGTGCTCAGCAGCTCGATCCGATACAACGTGCTTTCGATTTCGAAATGATCCCAATGCTGTTGGTCCAGATTATAAACAAGTAGAAGCGGTATGTCGGTACTCTCAGAAGGGGCGTCCATACGGGGGTCAGGTTATTTTTTACTCCTCAAACCGGCTTAAGTCTTTTGGGGTATTCTACCATTAATACAATATTGCATAGAGGGAATGAGGGAACGATTGTAAGGTTGGGAACGGACGGGTTTCGGCAGGCTCAACCAGCGGTTTCGGCAGGCTCAACCAGCGGTTTCGGCAGGCTCAACCAGCGGTTTCGACCGGTTGAGATAATGAGCATTGCGTGAATTTGCGGATTTTGTCGATAGGATTATGGTAAAATTTTGAGGTTGTATAGAATTAAAAAAATTAGAATAAGTGGAAAATTGATTTGTTTTACCGCATGCTGACGGGGAACCTGGCGGAAAAATCACGGAGTTGGATCACTTGAAGCCCAGATGGTTGTCTCTTAAAAATATAGTTTTTTTCAGTATTTTGCTTGGAATCTTGCTGGCCATTTATCTGCCGGCGATGAATACCATGTATTATTCGCACCGTAAACAGGAATTCGTCAGTCATGCTCTTTTTGCCCGGCAGTTTTTGGAAGCGCGAGAAACGGTGCTGCCGCATATCATGGCGCATCCGCTGCTGCTGCTTAATGAAGCGGCTGTGATGGTGTTGTTAAATGTGGATGCACGTGCGGCAGGGTATTTGCTGCTGACGCTGGCTTACCTGGCTTTGGGTTTGATCCTGTATGCTGAAGTGTTGCCGCGTATGCGTGCGCTGAGCAAACGCGCCGAACTGTGGTCGGTGGGCATTACCCTGGTGTTAATGCTGGTGGCGCAAATTCCGATTTTACTGCCGCTGGATCGAGAGATTTATTTTGGGTATATCGGGATTAATGCGTATAACAACGCCACAATGAATTATTTAAAACCGTTTGCGATGGCGAGTTTTTTGTATACCTTAAAGGTGTTTTCAATAACACGCCCTTCCTGGTGGGATACGTTCATCAGCGCGGTGCTGGTGGTGGCCTCAGCATTGGTTAAACCCAACTACATTATTTGCCTGCTGCCTGCCCTGGGATTGTGGGTGCTTTATAAACTGTGGAAGCGCCAGCCGCTGCAATGGCCCTTTTTAATCCTTGGCATTGGATTGCCGGCGGTGGCGACCCT
>JAJTBH010000182.1 GCA_021287005.1 Anaerolineae bacterium | reverse complement strand
TATTATGTTGAAATTGGCGCCGTCGTCGGCCTGGTGGGGATTTTATTATTTGTCTTTATCCGAATTAACATGTTAAACCGCGAAGTCGCTTCGGTTTTGCAGCAATCCACCCTCACGCCCACGCCCTTGATTATGGCCGTTGTTTTGCCTTCCGGGCATACTTCACCCAACTCACCCGGCGGCGCCCAGCCCAACGAAGCCGAAATTCCCGAACATTTACGCCCACTGGTGCAGTCGATGGCCAACGTACCCGTACCCACCGCCAGCCCCGAGCAGGCTGTACGTCTGCAAGCGCCTTCGATCGCTGTGGATGCCCCCGTGGTGCAGGGCGACGGCTGGGAACAACTTAAAAAAGGCATCGGTCAGCACATCGGCTCTCCCAACCCGGGCCAAAAAGGGAATGTCGTTTTATCGGCTCATGATGATATTTTCGGAGAAATTTTCAGAGACCTTGACCGCCTGAAAGAAGGTGATAAGATTATTCTGTTTACCAACCAGCGCACTTATACCTATCTGGTGCGTCAGACGCAGGTGGTTGAACCCACCCAGGTTGAGGTGATGAATCAAACCGACGAAGCCATTGTCACCCTGATTTCATGTTACCCCTACCTGGTGAACAACAAACGTATCGTGGTGACTGCCTACCTGGAGTAATAATCTTTTTATCAGGAGTAATTGAGATGCCCAAGAAACAATCTCGCCAGATTTCAAAAAGCCAGACGGATGTCGCCCAGACTGCCGCAAAAACCTTTACCACCAGCGGACAGGTATTCACCAACGATTTTAACCCCGACTATACCCACGTCTTTAAGGATTTAAAACGCATCGGCATTCTGGCCGCGTCCTTTACGGTTATTCTGGTTGTTTTATCCTTCTTTATCAAATAATCGGCTACTGCGTCACCAATACTTGCACTTTTTACACCTCCTTCCGATTCCGGAAGGAGGTTGTTGTTTAATATTGATCCGAAAATATAGTTGTCTGGATGAGTTATAATTAATCCACAACTAACCTGAATACAGGTTATAATTAATTAATCCAATCGTTACAAATTTAAAAACCCCACCCAAGGGGAAAATAAACTGTTTTATTGAAAGGCGCAGATCATATGAGCAAACGTGTTCACAATTTTAATGCCGGACCGGCGGTTCTTCCTGTTCCTGTTTTGGAACAGGCCAGAGATGAAATGTTGGATTATCAGGGCTGTGGTATGTCCGTCATGGAAATCAGCCACCGTTCCAAAGAATTTGAGAGCATTATTCAAACAGCCGAAGCTGATTTACGCGATTTAATGGGCATTCCCGCCAATTATAAGGTCATGTTTTTACAGGGCGGCGCCACCTTGCAGTTTGCCATGCTGCCCATGAATTTACGCGCCGCCGGCGCCTCAGCCGATTATATCGTGACCGGTTCCTGGAGTAATACTGCGGTTAAAGAAGCCAAAAAACTGGGCGACACCCATGTGGTCTTCGACGCCAAAGCCGACAACTACAACCGCCTGCCATCCGCCGGTGAATTACAGTTAAACCCGCAGGCCGCCTATTTATATTATTGCCATAATGAAACCATTCACGGCGTGGAATTTAAGGACGATCCTACACCCCTTGCCGGCGTTCCGTTGGTTTGCGACATGTCCTCCGACTTTTTAAGCCAGCCGGTTAATGTGGATAAATACGCCTTAATCCTGGCCGGCGCGCAGAAAAATGCGGGGCCTGCCGGTGTGACGGTTGTCATCGCCCGCGAAGATATGCTTGAACGCACCCCGGCCAACCTGCCCGTAATGTTGGATTATAAACTTCTGGCCGAAAGCGGCTCGCTGCATAATACACCTCCCTGTTATTCCATTTATATTGTCGGTCTGGTGTTAAAATGGCTCAAAGGCCTGGGCGGTCTGCCCGGCATGTATGAACTCAACCGCAAAAAAGCCGATCTGCTTTATAAAGCCATCGACAATAGCGGCGGTTTTTATCGCGGTCACGCTCAAGCCGCAGCGCGTTCCATCATGAATGTACCTTTCCGCATGCCCAGCGAAGAACTGGAAGAACAATTTGTTAAAGAAGCCAAAAAAGCCGACATCATCGGCATTAAAGGTCATCGTTCGGTCGGCGGCCTGCGCGCTTCCATTTATAATGCCCTGCCCATGGCCGGTGTGGAAGCACTGGTTCAATTCATGCAGGAATTCCAGCAAAAAGCGGGCTGATTTATTTCCGTTTCACAGATCAAAAAACCTCCGCGTAAAATGCAGAGGTTTTTTTGTTTAAAATAAGCCGAACTAATTTTTAAGGAGCCCACTTGCCGATATCACTCCAGGCATACCCCAGGTGTTCGGACAGGGTGGGATTAAGGCGTTTGCGCACTTTTTTCTGCATATATTCCATCAACTCAATGCCGCCCAATTCATCCAGGCGCTTTCCGATATCACGCGCACGCATGTGACGGCACTGCATATTAAAGGCTCCGCCGGGTCTTTCGGAGAGAAAATCTTCCAGCTTGCCAATGCGTACCAGTTCTTCGAGCAATTTTTCAATTTCTTGTCCGGCAAAAGCCGGGTAAGGACGATGAAACAGATCACTTAAAAATCCCATGATGACTCCTCAGAAAAATTATAACAAATAAATTCCTTCTTCTGCTCAAATGAATTGTAAATTTTTATTTTTACCCGAAAAAAGACGAAATAGATTAACAAGTTGTTTGTAAAACGTCTGAATTAATGAGAGCACAATTGTTTTATTAAGTAATATTTTTATGCTATACTGAAACTATGCGAAAAAGTTTATACTGGTCTTCGTGGGTAGAGTATTTAAACCGCAGGGGCTTAAACGAAGTGGCCAAAATCACGCTTGAGGCGTTGGGGCCTTTAAGTTTTCTGCTGGCTCAAGCTGCCTGTTTCGCACAACCCTTTTTAAGAGGCTTCTTTCCCGGAGACCGGGAATACGATTCGCTGTTAAATTTACTGGAAGACCCGCAGCAATGCAGTGAGTTTCTCACTTTCCTGGAGGAAAGAGACAATTGACCGGTCTTGAGTTTATATTTGGTTTTATATTAATCCTGGTCAGCGTCATTTTGATGGCTGTCTTTTATGCTTTAAAACGCAAACAACTCAACAAGGATTTACGCCCGATTGAAGGCATTGAAAACCTGAAACAGGCAGCCGGCCTTTCGGTTGAAGAAGGCAAACGTATGCACATTTCTCTGGGCAGCGCCGGTTTAATCAGCCCCTATGCCGCTTCAAGCCTGGCCGGCATCAGCGCGCTGGAGCGGCTTTCACGCGCCAGCATCGCCAGCGACCGCCCGCCCATCGCAACCAGCGGTGAAGGTTCATTAAACATCCTGGCTCAAGAAACATTAAAAACTTCGCATCGTTTCGGCAGTGCGCTCGAATCATACGATTCCGATCATGCCCGCGTGACCGGCATTACCCCGTTCACTTACGCCGTGGGCGCCATCCCGGCCATTCGCGACCCGCGCGTTTCCACCAATATTCTTATCGGGCATCTGGGCCCTGAGGCGGCATTTTTAACCGAAGCCGCCAACCAACAAAACACCCACCTGATTGCCGCCAGCGACAGCCTGGAAGGCCAGTCGGTGTTGTTTGCCGAATCACAAAACACATTGCTGGCCGAAGAATTATATGCTCTGCCGGCTTATTTGCAGAGCCACCCGGCGCACCAGGCCAGTTTGCGCGTGCAGGATATTTTACGCTGGGTGCTGGCAGGCGCTTTGATTATCGGCGCTGTCGTTAAACTGGGTTCCGCTTTAATGGGAGCACCGCTGCCATGAAATCGCCCGTCTCAACCGTCATCGCCATCCTCACCGGCATTGTGGTTCTACTGGCATCATTTCTGGCCGGTCTCTCGCCGCAACTGCAAAGCATTCGGGTTTATCTGGTCGGCTGGGCTGCCACTTTAATCGGCGTGGCCGCCTTAATCGGCATTCTTAACCTGGTGTCCTCACACTGGAAACGTCTTTTCTCCCCCGAAAAGAAAGATTTTTACAGTCTCTTTTTAATCGTGGCTTTTCTGCTGTCGGCCGCTGCCGGTTTGTTTTTTACGCCGGCCGACAGTAATTATCAAAAAATTGTCACAGCCTTACAGGTTCCTCTGGAAACCAGCCTGCTGGCGGTTTTATCGGTCAGCCTGGCGATGGCCGCTTTTCGTCTGCTGCAGCGCCGCAGAAATTTTATGGGGATCGTGTTTGTGGCAAGTTTCATCGTCTTTTTGATTATTGGCAGCGGCATCGCCGGCAGCGTTTTTTCGCTGCCTTTTATCGGGCCGCTTTTAAACCTGCTGCCCCTGGCGGGCGCGCGGGGTCTTTTATTGGGCATCGGGCTGGCCAGCTTAACCGCCGGTTTGCGCATTTTATTCGGGGCTGACCGCCCTTACAGCGGGTAGTTTATGAGTGATATTCGTTGCCCCATGTGTGGAACCCCCAACCCGGCCGGTGCAGAAGTCTGCTCCAACTGCCAGGCGCGGTTAACGCCCCTACAGGCCGGCAATCTCCCTAGCTTTGACACCTCCATTTTTAATGAAACAGAGGATAATGAAAGTACTGATTGGCTCAGTTCGCTACGTGGTGAATCCAGCCCCATTGAAGAAAGTGCCTTTGCCGAAACGGAACAGGATCAAACGCCCATCGACAGCCCCGAAACGGAGCCCGAATGGCTTTTACAGATTCGCAAAAGGCACAATGAGTCGCAAAGTGTAGCCCCCACCGGCACCCTGCCGGAGCCAAATGATGCCCCGCCCGATTGGTTGATGCAGATTAAAGAAACCCATGCCGAACCCGCGGCACAGGATGAAGCGCCGGAAAATCCGGCGGTTTTCCCTGCATTTGAAGAAACGCAAACGGCCTTGCCGCCCGCCGGCGCCGAAGATGACCAGGAATGGCTGCGTAAACTCTCCGACTGGCAAATACCGGCCGAGAATGAAAATGCCGAATTTCCGGCTGCCGGTCCCGCCTTTGATTTCGCTTCAAACCTTTTTGAACAGCCCGAAGGGCCGGCCGCACCGCTCGATTTTTCCGATAAAACACCCGATAATCAACCCGACTGGTTGGAAAACGAACCCTCCCCAGACTTTAATGCAGCGCCGTCCGGCCCGGATGAAAGTCTGCCGGATTGGCTTAAAACCATTTCGGCGCCAGAGGAAAGTGTTTCAAACGCCTCTGCCGTCCCCTTTACAGAAACACCTGACGAGCCATTCACCGAACAATTTTACAGTTCCGTCAGAGACGAGTCACAAGCGCTCGCCGGAGAAATGCCCGAATGGTTACAAACCTTTTCTTCTGCACCGGTCTCGGATGAAACACCTTCATTTGCCGAAAACGAGCCGCTTTTCACAGATCCATCACAGCAAGCAGTCAATGATATTTCCAACCAGGATTTTTCATGGCTGGATCAAATCCAGGAAAACGTTCCACCTGCCAGCGAACCGCCCGTCTCCGGCGTATTTATCCCCAACGAAACCAGCGGCGGGGCGCCGTCACCTTTTGAAGGTTTTGAAATCAGTGATGCGCCCTTTGCCAATGCACAGCCTTTTGAAAGCAGCAGCCTGCCCGACTGGTTAAGCGAATATGGCGCCGAAATAAACGCTGCCGAACAACAACCGGAAGTCGTTCCCGAAACCGAAGGCCCGACCCTGCCGTTTAAGGAAGACAGCCTCGAATGGTTGTCTACATCCGGTTCATCAGCGGTGGAAGAAACTGAAGAACCTGCGGAAGAAGGCGGCGCCGCCCCGGCTCAATTGCCCGGCTGGTTGGAAGCCATGCGGCCGGTTGAATCCTATACCATGAGCGCCGCTGTGCTTTCCTCGGCTCTGGAGGATGATAACCACATTGAAAAATCCGGACCGCTGGCGGGTTTAAAAGCCACACTCACCGCCGATGGGCAGGGTTTTGAATACCACAAGCCCCCCATTTATTCCAATAAATTACACGTCAGCGAACGTCAGCGCGTGCATGCCAGCCTTTTGGAAAGCATTATGGCCGACAGCGGACGCCAGCAGGTCTCCACCAAAAAAGGCAAAGACCGGCAGTGGATTCCCCGTCTGGTGATCGGTTTATTGCTGCTATTGGTGACCGCCGCTTTCCTCTTTGCCGGCGGCGCCCAAAACAACACCTCGCGCGATTTACCATCCATTGAAGCGATTCGTTTTGCCAACGCCGTTGAATCACTGCCCGAAGGCAGCAGCGTTTTCCTGGCGGTGGATTACCAACCGGCATATGACGGTGAACTGCATATTGCCGTCAGCGCAGTATTACAACGCCTGATGGAAAAAAATATTAATATCGTGCTGGTCTCCACACAGCCCGGCGGCCCGGCAATTGGCGAGGGTTTGTTAATTGAAAGCTGGAGCAACCTCAACAGCGCCAATGAACAGGCCGCGGCTGCCTATAGTCTCAAAGACAAAACCGCCAACCTGGGGTATCTGCCCGGCGGCATTACCTCACTGCAAGACTTTGCCCTTAATCCGCGCCTGGCAGCTCCGGCCGGTTACCGCGAAGTGTTAAACTATGTCAGCAGCCAGCCTCAGGTGCTGCCCGCATGGCAGTCGCCCATCCTGAACAAAATCATCACCCCGGCCAATTCCAGCGCCATTCTGGTGGCCACCGACAGCATCGAGCTTGGCCGCGCCTGGGTTGAGCAGGTGCAGCCCTATAACAGCGCCACACCCATGTTGTTAATCAGCAGTGCGCAGGCAGCGCCCTTATTACGGCCTTACATCAGCGACAAACAGGCTCAAGGAATGCTTTCGGGCATGAGTGAAGGATTGGCTTACCAGGAATTTTTGCAACAAAACAACCGCCACGGCGGTTTTAACACGGCTTTATATGCCGCGGTCGGCTTCAGCATTCTTCTGGTTATCGCCGGTGCCGTATTAAATTCGCTTGCCGGTTTGTTTACCAGGACCCGCCGCAAAAAAGAGGTGTCGTAATGTTGATGAGCGACCTGATCTGGACGATTGTCGGTTTTATCTTAACCCTGATGGTGCTCAGTTATATTTTGGGCGACAACCTTCTGTTCCGCCTGGCAACTTACATTCTCATCGGCGCCAGCGCCGGTTATGTCTTCTCATTGATCATTTACCAGGTCATCGCACAACGCCTGGTTTTGCCGCTCACATCGGCCCTGTTATCCGGCTCGCTGCCGCAGATCGCGCTGGCCGTTGTGCCCGTTTTACTCTGCATCATGCTGCTTTTTAAACTTTCCTCGGGTCGCTTGGCCGTGGTAGGCAACCTGCCCATGGCCTATCTGGTGGGGGCCGGCGCGGCTGTGTTAATCACCGGGGCCGTCACAGGTACTTTAATCGGCCAGACTCAGGCCACCATTGATCTCTTTAATCTGCAAAATAACGGCCTGATCGAAGCACTGCTGGTACTGGCAGGCACCATCACCACCCTGGCTTATTTTCATTTTGGCGCGCGTCCCTCCGTTTCCGCCCAAAATAACAAACGCTCCATCTTCGTTGAAACGCTGGCCGGTGCAGGCAAATTATTCATTGGCATTACGCTGGGGGCTTTGTTTGCCGGGGTTTACCTGGCTTCCCTCTCGGCATTGATCGACCGGCTCG
>JAJTBH010000181.1 GCA_021287005.1 Anaerolineae bacterium | reverse complement strand
TTTAATGGCGGCGGAGCATACTCCTTAAATATATCAACCATCTCCATATGGATCCGGTTGGGGAATTCCAGATTTATGGCCTCAATAATCGCTTCCGCTGCACTCCGATGTCCTCCCCCCGTATCAGAAAAAAGGAAAATGATATGTGGCACTTCAGGCTGGTAATGAATCATTATCTCCTCGCTCCACAAAAGTTTTAATCCTATGGGCTAATTCTCTTCTTGTTATGATGATCCGTCTGCCGCACCCCTTACACTCCAGGCCGATATCGGCGCCCAGCCGCACAATTTTCCAGTCATAACTTCCACATGGATGCGGTTTGCGCAGTCTTACAACATCGTTAAGCTTAATATCAGGCAGCACACATAAATTATACCACCCGTATGCATAGAGATAAAAAAAGCCTGCATACTTATTTATATAAGATTCAAATATTAATTTGAATTATCAGGCTGTATAATTAAGCCATGTTCTCGATAAATTTAGCTACCTCAATCATTCGTTTTATCACACTGATTCCGGCGTTAACCCTGCATGAATTATCGCATGCCGTGGTTGCCGACCGTTTTGGTGATGACACGCCCCGCCGGGCCGGTCGATTAACTCTCAACCCCCTGGCACACCTGGATGTTATGGGCAGCCTGATGCTGCTGGTTGCCGGGTTTGGTTGGGCCAAACCGGTACCGATTAATCCTTATGCCTTATACCGTCGCTCACGTTGGGCCGTAATGTGGGTCTCACTGGCGGGACCGCTTTCCAACCTGGCGTTGGCCATTCTGGCCATCATACCGCTGCGTTTGGGCTGGGTTCCGGTTGAAATGCAAACCAACGCCATTTTGCCAACACCTTTCACTTTTCTGGTGCAGTTCATGCTCATCAACCTGATGCTGGCATTTTTTAATCTCATTCCCGTTTCACCCCTGGATGGCGAAAAAGTTTTGGAACCTTTTTTGCCGCCTTCCGCATTAAGCACCCTTGATCGCATTCGCCCTTACGGGCCTTTGATATTGATGGCCATCGTATTTATTCTGCCGGCCATTGGCATTGACATTTTTGGCTGGATCATGACCCCTTTGATGCGCCTGTTTTTATTCATTGCAGTCGGATAGTTTTTAACGGAGGAATCTTTGCCAACACGTATTACCATCATCGGTTTGGGTCAACTGGGCGCTTCCATCGGTTTAGCTCTGGGCAAACACAAAGACAAAATTATTCGCACCGGCCTCGATCGCTTATCGGCCAGAGCGTTACAATGTGAAAAACAGGGCTGCATCGACAAAGTGGCCTATAACCTGGGTCAAGCTGTGGATAAATGCGACCTCGTCATTCTGGCCCTGCCCGTTTCGGAAATTAATGAAGCTTTAAACGGCATCGCCCCCTCCCTGCGAGAAAACGCCGTAGTTTTAGACACTTGCGCTGCAATGATTAACAGCCAAAAGCTTGCCGGTGAAATTTTGCCCGCGGATCGCCATTTCATTGGTTTTTACCCGACCATAAATCCGGCCTTCGTGCTGGACGAATTTAAACATGAGGCCGACGCCGGTTTATTTACCGATGCCCAGGTGGTCATTACCTGTAACGAAAACACACCGGCCGAAGCGCTCACTCTGGCAAGCGACCTGGCCAAACTACTGGGCGCATCCCCTTATTATTGCGATCCCTATGAATTTGAAGGCTGGCAGGCGCGCGCCAGTGTTTTGCCCCGGCTGGCCGCGGCGGCATTAATCAGTTCGGTTTCAAACCAACCCGGCTGGCCCGACGCGCTCAAAATCAGCGACGCCAGCTTTGGCGCTCTGGCCGCCGCCCTGGATCATCCGGATGCCGGTGCGTGGTTAAGCAATCGTGAAAACATCAGCCGTACCCTGCATCTTTACATCGATACATTAAAAAAATTTGACCGGGCGCTTTTATCTTGTGATGCCGCTCAACTGCAAACCCTGCTCGACGCTGCCCAAAACGACCTGAGCGAATGGCAAAAACAACGCCGCACCCCGGTGGAAGCCAGGCGTGAGCAGCAAAAAATCAAAGTCAGCGGCGAAAGCGTTTCACACGCGCTCGGTATCAGTCAGTTAAACGATATGATTAAACCTAAAAAATAAGGCAAAAATTATGCCTTTTTTTTGTTATATTTTAAAATGTGCGGACGGCAGTTTTTATACCGGTTGGACAACCAATCCGCAGCGGCGCGAGAAACAACACAACAGCGGGCGCGGCGCCCGTTACACCCGGATGCACGGGCCGGTAAACCTCGTTTATATTGAAGAACAAACCGACCGCATCAGCGCCATGCGTCGCGAACTGGCCATTAAAAAATTGAGTCATGCTCAAAAAGCGACACTGGCTGCCAATTATTCAGATAAAATTAAACTTTCCACTCAGGAGGATAAAATGGAACTGCTTTCAATCAAAATCGAGAAACCCGAAAATACCAACTTTATTTTGGGACAATCGCACTTTATCAAAACCGTTGAAGACCTGCACGAAACCCTGATTAACACCGTACCCGGTATTAAATTTGGCCTGGCTTTTTGTGAAGCCTCCGGCATGTGTTTGGTGCGCTGGAGCGGCACCGACCCCGAAATGATTGAACTGGCTCAGAAAAATGCCATGGCCATCAGCGCCGGTCATAGTTTTATCATCTTCCTTGGCGACGGTTTTTATCCCATTAACATATTAAACGCCATTAAAAACGTACCCGAGGTTGCCAATATCTTCTGCGCCACTGCCAATGAAACCCAGGTCATCGTCGCCGACACAGGCAATAGCCGCGGCATCATGGGCATCGTTGAAGGTGAAAAACCCAGGGGAATCGAAGGTGAAAAAGATATTGCCTGGCGTAAGGACTTTTTGCGAAAAATCGGTTATAAGGCCGGTTAGGTTTTTTTCCTCTCGCATTTTAATATCTCTCGCCGGAGTGTTTTTTATTACCTCCGGCGAGTGGCATATATGTTGCAACATCCATTATGTATTCTGTTAATTGCATCTAGCAAGGAGTTTGCCATGAGGAAGCCTTTTGTTTTAATTTTTACGCTCGCGTTGTTGTTGCTCAACGCCTGTAATTCCGTTGCGATCGTTATCCCCACCAAACCCACTCTCGTCCAGCCCACTTCGCTCGATCATGAGGTATCCACGCGTGTAGCGCAAATTTTAACCGCCGCCGCCACGCAGAATATCACGGTCAACCTTCAGACGCCTGAAGCGCCCAAGGGCCCCATCGGCGGAGAAGGAGAAATGCCATCTCCCACCACAATTCCCAGTGAGGCGCCGACGGCCACACCACTGCCCAGCAACACGCCGCTTCCGACCAATACTCCTTTGCCCACCGAAACACCCACTCAAGCGGCCACACCGCTCAGCACGCTTTGGGTTAACATTACCCCCATGGCAACCTCGGCACAGGACCCGCGCAGCAACCTGGGTCCGCCGACTTCCGGCGATCCGATGGATAATGCCAATGCCTGGTATTGGCCTACCGGTTATGACAAATATACCAGTTCCGAATGGCGCGACGGTTCCATGCGTGTGACCGCTTTAACCAGCACGGCCGGTTGGCGTTTGCCGACGATCGGCCCATTCCAGGATATTTACATTGAAATGACCGCCCGTCCCGAATCATGCACCGGTTTGGATAATTACGGTTTATTCTACCGGGTTCCCGATTTACGAAACCCCAACCAGGGTTACTGGTTCGCCGTTTCATGCGACGGTCTTTATCGCCTGGCCAAATGGGATGGTTATAATCCCGACTCCAGCCGCCGTTACAGCGCCATCATCAATTGGACGGCCAACAACAACATTCGACGTGGTCCCGGCCAACCCAACCGCCTGGGTGTCATGTTACGCGGCGACACCATGACCATTTACGCCAATGGTTACCCGTTGGCTTCATATCGTGATACCACTTACCCGGTCTTTACCAGTGGTTTCTTCGGTGTGGTTGTGAATGCCAAAAATAACACTCTTTTTACAGCCGATATTGATGAAATGGCCTTCTGGGTTAACCCGCGCTAAAAATACTTCATCATAAAAACAAAAAGCGTTTCCGTTATAAAACCCGGAAACGCTTTTTTTATTTAAAACTTTTTTCTAGCGTGTAATGGTCAGACGCATCACCGAACGATCAACGGCACCGAAGCGATATTTATATTCTTCATCACCGCGCATAAAATCATATTCGCTGTAAGCATTCTGATTGGCCCACTGTAATTCATAACCCAACAAAACCCACCCCGGAGATAACTCATTAAATTTGGGGTTAACACCCGAATTATAGGCCCAGATGCGTTTGAGATAATCAAAGCTCATGTGACCGGCAGCTTTTTCACCATCAATTTCAAGAAAAGCCATATGCAAACAGCCTGCATCAAACGCACAGCGCACGGTTCTGCGGAACTGCTCACGCATCGGTGGAGTCAGAAAAGTCTCTTTTTGAGGATCAAAAGCCATTAATTGTAAAAAGGTTTCCACATCCTGATCAAAAGTCTCTTTTTCCTGAACCGTTACGTAACGCAGTCCCCGCCCGGCTTCTTCAGCTCTGCGCATTTTACGGCGAATCTCATGGCGTTGTTTTTTGTCGATACCGGCCAGGTACGTATCAAAGTTTCCCGGTAATGGAATAAACGGGGAATGCTGCAAATGGCGTACCTGCGTCTGCCAGCCTTTTTTAATGGCACTTTCCTGCAACGTTTTTAAAGTGGGTGACGAATCCAACAGGTTATACCAGTCCAGGCTTTGCCATGCGGGTAATTCACTTCCTGCCAGGAATGTTAACAAACCCTCGCTGAATTCAAGCAAGTCGTCTTGACGAACGATTAAATCCAGATAATCGGATATTTCAATACTGCCCAGCAGCATCAAGGCAGCCTGCCCGTCATGATCGGGGATAAAAAATAAAGGAGCCACACCCACCAGCCGGCCATCCCTGCGCGCCGTTACGATATTTAATTGGGCTTTTTCTCCCCATTCACCGCCGCCCAGTGTTTGCCACCAGATTTTTAAATATTCATGCCTTAAAAACGGTACATGGCAAATACTTTCTTCCAACAACTCATTCCATTCTTTTTCCAGGGTATCGGGATAATACCGATAAAGATCCCATTCCATATAAAAATTTATTCCTTTCTATCCCCGGCCTGTGAAACTCCTTGGAGTTCCAGACGATATCCAAAACCACGCACGGTAACAACCCACTGTGGTTTGGCGGGGTCTTCTTCGATTTTCTGACGTAATAAAAAGATATATCGGCGAACTGCCGCCGTTTCTTCTTCCTTGTAAGCGCCCCAGACATCCTTAATTAACTCAAATTCGGAAATCGTGCGTCCCGGACGGCGTGCCAGCACTTCCAAAAGGCGATATTCCGTGGGCGTTAACGCAATCACCTGGTCTTTGCGTAATAACTCGCGCCGGTCCATATCCAGCACAAAATCACCAAATAGCACCTGGTTATTTTCACCGCCGCCGCTGCTTGTGGATCGATTTAAAACAGCCGTAATGCGCGCCGAAAGTTCGGCAAAGCTAAAGGGTTTGGTGACATAATCATCAACCCCCAGTTTAAACCCGCGCAGTTTATCGTTTTCCGAATTTTTGGCGGTTAACATAATAATCGGCACACTGGAAAGTTCCCGCAGGCGCGCCGTCACCTCCCAGCCATCCATGCCGGGCATCATCACATCCAAGACGACCAGGTCAGGACGCTCGCGGTAAGCAGTCCGCAGGGCTTCCTGCCCGTTGGGTGCGCTGATAATTTCAAATCCGTCGCCGGACAAAAATTCGCTCATAAAGCGGAGTAATGTTGAATCATCATCAACCAGTAATAATTTATACATCCTGAACCTCCTTCTCATCCACCACCGGCAGCCAGAAAATAAAGCTAACGCCCCGGTCCGAATTGTTGCGGGCTTCAATATCTCCATTCATGGCTTCCAGGAGGCGTCTGACGATATATAATCCCAGGCCGTGGCCATATACACTTTGTGAATCGCTGTTTGAACGGTAGAACCGTTGAAACAAATGCGACAAAGCTTCTGAGCTGATACCGGGGCCTTCATCGCTTACCTGCACCCAGACACGTTTGTCTGTCTGTATGCCTGCCGATATTAAAATATTACCATCAGGCGCGTATTTAATGGCATTATCCACCAGGTGGAAAATTATACTGGTAAAAGCCTGATCGTCAGCCAGTACAAAAGGTAAATCGGCTGGAAAATTCCATAGAAGACGTTCAGCGCCCTGGCGGTATGTAAACAACTGCTGCAGGGTTGGCACCAGTGCCTGCAATAAAATCGGAGCCGGGTAAAAAGGCATATGTCCGGCATCCAGCGCCGTCAGATCCAGAATTGTTTCCACAAAACGGCTTAAGCGGCGTGTTTCAGCCTGTACAAGCTGCAAAATATCATCCATGTGCGCCGGAAGGTTGCTGTCGCGATGCAGCAACTCAATGCCGCCGTGAATATTGGTCAGCGGCGCGCGTAATTCATGCGAGACCATGCCCACAAAATCCGATTTGAGGCGGTCCAACTGCTGCAAACTGCGGTTTTGTTCCTCAAGCTGGCGGTAGGCTTCCACCAGGTCCCGTGTTTTGTCCCCGACCAATTTTTCAAGCTGGAAATTCATTTCTTCAAGCGCCGAACGATCTGCCGCAATCTGTTCATAAGCCTGCTGCAAGGCACTTTGCTGCTGTTTCTGTTCACTTAAATCGTGCGCCGAACCGGCAATTGATAATTTTCGCGCCATGCTGGATGATAATAAACGCAATGACAGCATGATCGGGATCGTTTCACCGTTGGTTCTTTTTAAGTTCACCTCGCCCGACCAGCCCTGTTCCGGTTGTTTTATTAAAGAATTTTTTATAATCGCAGGGGCATCCAATAAATCCAACAAGGAACGTCCAAACAATTCATTTTCACTATTATATCCGGCCAGATTCACCAAAGCCGGGTTGACCAACTGAAAATTGCCGGCCGAATCACAAATGAAAGTCGGCTCCGCAATATGGTAAACCAGATCCGCATATTTTTGCATTTCATCTTCGCCCACCAGCACACCCTGCCGGGCAATTAAACCCAATGCCATGATTAGGGTTCCCCAAAAGGCAATGATGTTGGCCTGGTTGTCAAAAAACACCAAAGCCGCCAGCAAAAAGCTGGCCAATAATGGGAAAAATGTTTGCAGGCGGAACAAAGCCTCTTTGAAAACTTTTTTTAAATCTTCGGGAAAGTTTAACGGTCTGGAAATTTCAACCAATGCGCCCAACATGATAAAAGAGCCGCCCAACAGCCGGCCAAAACTTTGCATTCCGTTTAAGGCAGGCATGTTGCCAACCGAAAACATGGCATATATCAAATCGGCTAATAAAAAGGAAATTACCCCCAGGGCCGATAAAATCATTGCATATGAAACGCCATTAATATCAATCAACAAAAACCGGTATAAAAACAAGACGACGGTTATGATATCCAATACCACCAGTAAAGATGCCAGGAAATAAGCGCTGTCGCCGGTAAAAATGGAACCGAACGGTTTACTCAATAATGCGATGATTAATAAAACCAGCGCAAAAACCGACAGACCAAAATCGAATATTCCTCTTAACCGGGTGATATTGGAACGCTTGCGGTATGGAAAACG
>JAJTBH010000180.1 GCA_021287005.1 Anaerolineae bacterium | reverse complement strand
CCCCACTTTATCGGGCAACAGCGTTATCAGCGCCCATGTTTATCTGGCAGACGGTTTACCCGGTCCATTTTTACATCTTGACCAGCTTGGCTGGGGAAACCAGGTTATCATCCATGCCTTTAAACAGGTTTATATCTACGAAGTGCGCTCTGTGAGTGTTATTAACCCCAACGATATTTCGGCCGTAGTTAAACATGAAGACCGGCCCTGGCTGACACTTTTAACTTGCAAGGATTATAACGAGCGTACCGGTTTGTATGACAAACGATTGATGGTTAAGGCTGTTTTGATGAAAGTTGAAGTGGAGAAATAAAAAACTAATTGTCTGCAAATATAAACAGAACCGGCATTTTATTGTGCCGGTTCTGTTTGTTTAAGGTTCTTGAATGATATTCATGGCCGGTCGTAAATGCAGATAAATCTGCCAGACCAGCACGGCCAGCAAAAACGGCAAAACCAGCCCGATGGAATAGTGATACCTGAAATCTTGAGCCAGATTAATCAACAACATGATGCCGCTTTGCAGCACCAGCGGTAAACCCAGAATAGCCCATTTGAGAGATTGGCTGGTAATCAGGATTAAAAATAAAATCAACAAGGCAATTCCCAATGAAAGAGCCGGACGCCAGAAGAAATAAAACCAACTTTCAGACGAACTGGTTGTTACATAACTGCTCAACGGGCCAACCAGTTGCGGCAGCAGCGAATTTTCGGGCACCAGATTCCGGTCTTCAATCCAATGCACCTGGCCGGATTGCAAAATTAAACCGCTGGGATAGTTGTAACAGCTTGAATGGGTGCTGTAAACGATGGAGGAGGCGCAGAGCAGGTGGTTAAAATCCACTAATGGATCGTCCAGCAGGGTGTGCACAAAAACCTCTTGCAAGCGGGCGCTGTTTTCGCGGTAGATTTTTTTGTTAAGGTCGGCGGTGAAATAAAGTGAATTAACACCGCAGCAATCATATTTCCAGGACTGCAACGGCATCATATCATCCAAAAACTGGCGGTCTTCGCTGCTTAACGGCGTGCCTGCCTGAACGTGTGCGCCGATGTGATGCAAGATGATGGTATTGCCCAGATCGCCGCTGTTTTTTTCGACTTTAAACAGGTCATAAACGGGGCCGGTAAAACTGAAATATAACAGAACGGCGATCACCAGGCTGTTAACCAGGGCGCGCCATTGGCTGCGGAATATGAGCAGCAAAACCAGGATGCAAACAATGGGAATGGGAATGCCGTTGTGGCGCAGCAGCATGATGGAAAAGGCGCACAACGCCAGGCCCAGTTGATTGATGCCTCTTTCCAACCAGGCTCCCCGGCTGGCGACAATGTTAAACAATTGAATGACCAGGCATAAAATCATGATGGCATATGGCACATCTTTCCAGATGGTCACGGCGTAAATGCCGTTGACTGGCCAAATGGCAAAAACGAGGCTGAATAACAGGCCAAAACCGAATGGTAAGCCTCGTTTAACTAATTCATTTAAGCCCCAGGCAATCACCAGGCTGAAAAAAAGGATCTGAACCAGAATGTACGCTGCCGGGGTGGGGGCCATGTTGTAGGCTGCCCGGATGATGAGGGTGTGAATAAAAGGATTCCAATCGTTATATTGGCCGGAGAGCACCTGCTGCCACTGTGCGATGGAGTCGGGCGTCATGACCGCCGGAAAATAAACCGCCTGATACAGACCCCATACCAGCAGCATGGGCAGTGCCAGAAACAGCAGGGATAACCAGCCGGGGAGCCTGAAGGATTTATTTAAATCTTTTTGAAGGCCGGTTTTGTTGTGCAAGATGGAAAGGTACAGGCCGAAAAAGAGCCCGAAAAGGCCGCAGCAGGCGAATAACACCAAACCTTCGGCCAGCAGGTTGTTAAAAGGCTCTATGGGGGCAGACGCCGTAAATAATTGCTCGCCGGCCAACGCACTGTAGAGGGTATAGTTAAACGGCTGGCCATCCCAGGTGATTAAAACATTTCCGCTTAACGGACCGGTGAACATTAACAGGCTGGCTTTATCCAAAATACTGCCCTTCCAGCGCAGGTGGGCAGCTTTGTCGCCCGAAAAAATCCATTTGCCGTCCCGGTAGCTCCAACCGTCTTCGGCTGAAAACTGCTGTAGGTTAACCTCGCCGCGCCCGTAATTAAATGTGCCGATTTCGACCCGATTGCCCAGGGAGGCCGTTTCATGCGTGGCGCTGGCCAGAATGTCGAGGGTATGCTGCGGCAGTAAGACCGTAAAATAAAGCTGTTTAAACCCGTTAATTTGCAGCAGGCTAAACAAACCCAGAAGCAGACTGCCGCAAAAAACCAGAATTTTTACCTTGAGCGGTGTCGACCGCCACACGGGGCGGATTATTTTAACGAACACAATCAACAAACCGATCGCCAGCAGCAGCCAGAGCGCCAGTGCAACGGCAATTTCTTTATTGGCTACCAGAACCGGATGCTGCAAAAAAAGGATATAAATGCTGCCGGCCAGGCTGGCAGCCAGAATAATTGACAGGAGTAATAAAACGCTGTTTTTAATTAAAAAGCGGGTGAGAGAGCGCATAATGGCGGGCTTCCTGTGGTTATGAATTGGAAAATGTAATAATTATTGTACCCGATTGCCCCGCTGCCGGGTTAACTGCCTGCAAATTAATCGCGGCTTCGCAGCATACCGTATTTTAATATCACATACACGGCGCGCACCCCGTCCTTCCAGTTGATCTTTTTACCCTCGTGATAGGTACGCCCGTAATATGAGATGCCCACTTCGTAAATCACACAGCCCAGGCGCGCGACTTTGGCGGTAAATTCGGGTTCAAAGCCGAAACGATCTTCTTTGAGGCTGATTTCCTTTAATATGTCCCGTTTAAAAACCTTGTAACAGACTTCCATATCGGTCAGGTTGAGGTTGGTGAACATATTGGATAATAAAGTTAAAAACTGGTTGCCCAGGGAATGCCAGAAGTATAAAACGCGGTGGCTTTCGCCGCCGATAAAGCGTGAACCGTAAACCACATCGGCTTTGCCGGCCAGAATGGGCGCCAGTAGTTTGCCGTATTCGTTGGGGTCATATTCCAGATCGGCGTCTTGAATGATGATGATGTCGCCGCTGGCTTCTGAAAACCCCGTGCGCAGGGCTGCGCCTTTGCCCTGGTTAACCTCATGGAAAACCACTTTAAAGGGCGCCTGGGTGTATTCTTTTAACAAATCACGCGTGCCGTCTTTGGAACAGTCATCCACGACCACAAGCTCGCGTTCACAGGGCAGCGGGGCCGCCATGACCTTTTCGAAAAGGTCGCGAATGGTATTAATTTCGTTGTAACAGGGGATGACAATTGAAATTTTCATGATTAACCTTTAACTGATGTTATCGCGTTCCATTTTACCGGATTGAGCCGGTTTGAGCAATAAAATAACCCTATGAAATACGCTTTATTTGTTATACTTGAATTTATGGAAGATAAAAATGGTTAAACGAAGTAATGAAGATTGGTTGGCCGATCTTCGTTCGGATGGTGAGATACGCGAAGCGGCGCTGACCGACCTGCGCAAGCAGATTGCGGCAGGCCTGCCTTTTGCTCTTTCCAGATGGCTGCCTCCGGATGACCCTCGTTTTTCTGCGCTGGCCGATGAGGTGACGCAGGATACCATTTTGCGCGTGTTGGATCACCTGGATAGTTTTGAAGGGCGCAGCCAGTTTATTACCTGGGTTTATAAAATTGCGGTGCGGGTGGCTTTAACCGAACTGCGCCGCACCAAATGGCGCGAAGTTTCGCTGGATGAAATGCTTGAAGGCCAGGACGCGCAAGACCAGCCGCAGGAAATAGCCGATCAGGATGCCGCCGTGGAAAATTCGGTGGAGAAACGTGAGACGCTGACCCTGCTTAACCGTGTGATGACGGAGGCGCTGACGGTGAAACAGCGCCAGGCTTTAACCGCCATTGCCATTGAAGGCCTGCCGCTTGAAGATGTCGCGCGCCGGATGGGCACCGAGAAAAACGCGTTGTATAAATTGATTCATGATGCCCGAATAAAACTTAAATCTTATCTGGAAAAACAAGGGGTCAGTTCGACCGAGTTGATCGCCCCGTTTGAGGAAAAGTAAGACTTGGCGCTGTGTTTGCATCTAACTCTTTGGAAGTAAAAAAAAATGAAATGGCTGAATCGGCTTTTTAATCGTAAAACCCCAACACCTGTTCCGGCGGAGAAGTTGAAGATTTCGCCTGAAAAGGCTGAACTGCTGCTCCAGATCATTCAGGACCCTCAAGCAGATATGCTGTCCTGTGATCAGGTGTATGAACTGTTGGATCAATATGCCGAACGGGTTAATCGCGGTGAAGATGTCGTCGATCTTTTACCGCTGGTGCATTCACACTTACACGTTTGCCCCGAATGTCAGGAAGAATATGAAGCCCTGACGGCTATGATTAAAGCCCGGATCGAATAAAACACTTAAATATGATTCTCAAAGATTTTTTCACCGGCGCGGATGGGGATTTTTAAGTGGTTTTCGGCCGGTGTGAGCGGGCAGGACCATAAATCGTTATAAGCGCAATAAGGATTATAGGCCAGATTAAAATCAAGCAGAAACTTGCCGTTTTTTAGCTGCTGCGGCTCAAGATAACGCCCGGCGCCATATGTTTCGGTGCCTGCCAGCCCATCGGCAAAGGGCAGGAAAAAACCGTCTTCACTGGCGTATACGGTTAAAACCGCCGCCTGTCCATCCACCGTAAAATGCAGCAGCCCAAAACGCCGGTAGCGCTGCACATCGCCGCTGGAAGTTTGCATCTTGATTTCCTGCTTTTCGGGCAGTTCTTCAATATTTATTTCAAAATGCAATTGCGGATTTTCGGGAAAATAAAATAAACCTTTAAAATCGCGTTTTTGCGCGTCTGTTAATGGGCTATCGGACGAGTTTTTAAAGAAGCTATCCTTGCTCTTGCGAAATGTATCAAGCTGACTCATTTTAAACCTCTGTTATTGATTAAATTTAAGAAGACCTAAAATACTTTAATGGTTAAGATGGATACCCATGCCAACATCTTACCCATATGAGTTAAGCCAGATATCAACCTTGTTGTGTAAGAATTTACATTTTGAGGGCGTCCTTTAAACGATACGGATTGTGAAATTAAGATGGAGTTAAATCATGGAATACCCGATGAATGCAGCTTTAAAAGTGGGAGCAAAGTTCCCGAATTTTGAACTTCCGGACCATACCGGTGCGATTAATCGTTTGACCCACCATTTACATGGTTTCCCGGGTGTGCTGATATTTTCGCGCGGTCATTTCTGCCCCAAGGACCGCCGTTATATGAGCAATTATGTGCAGTATTTACAGCCCGAACTACGCGTTAATTATTGTCACCTGGTTACGGTTTCAGTGGATGATGCCTTAACCACCTATGAAATGCGCGAACAGTTAAATGCCGATTGGACCTTTTTGTGTGATAACGAACGTAAATTACTGCATGAACTGGAAATGGTGGATAGCAGCGACCCGATTCACGGATCTGACCATTTATAAAATTTATAACGGTTGGTGGTATCTGGGCCGGCCTACCGTTGATGAAACGCGTTTGGACTTAAGAGAGTTGATGAGCCGCCGGCCCGACTGGGTGTACCCGCGGGATAAATAACAAGAATCTAAAAAGAGGCGCGCGAACTGACTGCGCCTCTTTTTTATTAAGCACTTTTGCTGTGAATGTTAATTTCGGCCTGCCGCTCCAGAAAAGCCAGCAAATAATTTGCGCCAAAAGATAAAAACGAAACAGCCAGCGCCCCCGCCAATATTTTTTCATAATTGGCGGTGACAACCCCTTGAAAGAGTAAAACACCCAACCCGCCGGCATTAATAAAAGCGGCAATGGTGCCGATGCCGATGGTGGAAAGAGTTGCCAGACGCAAACCGGCTAATAACATGGGCAGTGCCAGGGGCAGTTCCACCCGAAAGAAGCGCTGCCAACCGTTCATGCCCAGACCGCGCGCGGCTTCAAGAATGGCCGGGTCGATACCCGTTAAACCTACCAGCCAGTTGCGCACCAGCAGCAGTTGCGCGTAAGCCGTTAAAGCAATTACGGCCGGTGTAAACCCCAGGCCAAAGAGCGGAATCAGAAGCACAAAAAACGACAGGCTGGGAAGGGTGTAAATGATACCCAACAGGCTGAGCGCCGGCGCGCGCAGCCATTTAACCCGTTCGAGCAAAAGACCCAGAGGCACCCCGACCAACAGGGTGAAAAACAGCACCACCAGAGTCAGTTGTAAATGCTGCCAGAAAAGCGTCAGCACATAAGCGGCATTGTTAACCAGGTAATTCATATTAAGACACCTTTTCCGGCAAGGTCTGGTTAAAAAGCATCGCGCGTAAATCGGCAAAACCCACTTCACCCAGGGTTTTACCGCCCGGCTCGACCACCTGTAAACAATCTGCCCCGCTGCTTAATAACAGGGAGAGGGCGGAACGCAGATCGTCTTCGGGACTCAACACCGGTGCCGGGCCCTTCACCGGGGCTGTGCCGCTGCTCTGGCTGCGGCGCGCCTTTAAAATGGATTGAACGTTCACCAGGCTGAGCCGGCGCAGCATGTTGTGACTGCCTACCAGTTCTTCGATGAAGGCGTTGCGCGGCTTGCTAACCAGCTCAAAAGGTGTGCCATATTGAATGAGCCGGCCGCCATTCATGACGATAATTTTGTCGGCCAGGCGAAAAGCTTCTTCCACGTCGTGGGTGACAAACAAAATGGTTTTGTTTAATTTACAATTAATTTCGATCAGTTCGTTTTGCAGCCTTTCGCGGTTAATCGCATCCACCGCGGCGAAGGGTTCGTCCATTAACAGGATGTCGGGGTCGGCCGCCAGCGCCCGTGCCAGACCCACACGCTGTTGTTCGCCGCCCGAAAGCTGGCGCGGGTAACGGCTCAGGTAAGCAGCCGGCAGACCGATCAATTGCAGCAGGTCATCGACTCGCCGGTTAATTTTTTCTTCGGGCCAGCCCAACAGGTGCGGCACCACCGTGATATTTTTTCGGATATCCATATGTGGAAAAAGCCCCACCTGTTGAATGACATAACCGATGCGGCGGCGCAGATCGTTGAGCGGCAGGTCTTGAATGTCGCGTCCCTCGATTAAAATGCGGCCTTCATCCGGTTCGTAGAGGCGGTTGATCATTTTCATCAGGGTGGTTTTGCCGCAGCCCGAAGGCCCCAGCAAAACCACCAGGTCACCGGCCGTTACATTAAATGAAACCTGGTTAACGGCCGGCGCTGCCGCATGCTCAAAGGTTTTGCATACGCTGTCGAAAACAATCTTGCCCGAAACGGCCGGATGATTTTCTTGGGGTGAAATGGTTTTGTTCATAGTATTCAGGTTCATTTTGATTCGGATAACGTTTATTTAACCAGTTGTTTTTCCATCAAAAAGGCGCGGGCGACTGCCGCCGGCTCTTTTTTATCCGGGCCGTCGACCTGCCAGTTTAACCCGGACATGACTTCGTCGGTTAACATCGGGGCCAGTTTGTTTAACAACTCGGCCGCCTGCGGGTATTTTTTAAGACTGTCCTGGCGTATCACCGGGGCAATGTTATAAATCGGATAAAAAGTTTTATCGTCGTTGAGCAATAACAGGTCGTTGCCTTTAATTGCGCCGTCCGTGCCAAAGGCCACCACCACGTCCACCTGGCCATCCAGCAGGGCCTGGTAACGCAGACTGCCGGTGCCGAGCTGTTTGATTTCTTTAAACTCAAAACCGCCATAAGCCTGCTGCAGCCCCTTGATACCGTCCTCGCGATCCATAAATTCCGCCGGGCCGCCCAATATCAACTGGGGCGCTTTTTGTGAAAGATCGGAATAGGTTTTAATGCCATATTGTTCGGCTACTTTTT